>JAUZEI010000660.1 GCA_030839105.1 Actinomycetota bacterium | reverse complement strand
GGTCTTCGTCGCGACTCGCCGTTAGGAGTACGCGCGAGGAGTACACCGAACGCACCGCGGGTCCGCGTCCCCTCATGCTCGCCGGGCTTGTGCTAATCAACTCCCCGTGGAAGACGTCTTCTGGTGGCACTCCATCGACCTCGGCGATCGCGTCACCGAGGGGCACAAGTCGCCCGAGCTCCTCGAGCACGAGTGGGCGAACACGCACGTTCGCGATCTCGCCGGCAAGTCCGTGCTCGACATCGGATGCTGGGACGGTTGGTTCTCGTACCGCGCCGAGCGCGAGGGCGCGGCGCGGGTAGTCGCGCTCGACCACTACGTCTGGTCGCTCGATCTGCCGCGCCAACAGGCGTATTGGCGCGACTGTCGCGACCGCGGCATCACGCCCGAGCCGTATCACGACCAGTCGGAGCTGTGGCATCCCGACACCCTGCCCGGCAAGGCCGGATTCGACATCGCGCACAAGGAGCTACAGAGCCGGGTCGAGCCGATCGTCACCGACTTCATGACGACCGACCTCGACGCACTCGGGACGTTCGACGTCGTCTTCTACTTCGGCGTCCTGTACCACGTCGAGGAACCGCTCACCGCGCTCCGCCGGGTTCGCCGGGTGAGCAAAGGGCTCACCGTCATCGAGACGGAAGCGCTCGTTGTCGAGGACCGGACCCGACCGCTCTTCGAGCTTGTACCCGGCGCCGAGGTGAACGCGGACGTC
This sequence comes from Actinomycetota bacterium, assembly GCA_030839105.1. Lineage (GTDB taxonomy): Bacteria > Actinomycetota > Acidimicrobiia > IMCC26256 > PALSA-610 > PALSA-610. The sequence goes on along the minus strand of JAUZEI010000660.1, from coordinate 3,507 downwards.
GGCAACTGGTGGATCCCGACGGAGAGCGGTCTGCACGCGCTCTGCAAGGCGGCGGGCTTTCGCGAGGTCGAGACCGTCGCCGGTGCGCCGCCCGGACTCGAGCGTTACCGGCTCGTCGTCCACGCGCGCGTCTGATCGACGCCGAGATGGGTCAGGGATACCTTCTCGTCAGGCTTCGGGATGCCGGTCGGTGGCGTAGGTCGGGGTGTGGGCCGTGAAGCCTCCGTCGACGCGCAGCACCTCGCCCGTCACGAACGCGGCATCGTCGGATGCCAGGTACGCGACGGAGGCCGCGATTTCCTCGGGATACCCGAGCCGCCCGACGAGATGGCTCGTGCTGTAGCGCCGTAGGCGGTCGCCCATCGGACCGCCCAAGGCCTCCTGCGCCGCCTGCGCCACGACGACGCCCGGCGCGACGGCATTGCAGCGGATGCCGCGCTCGCCGTACGCGGTGGCGACGTAGCGGGTCAGCGCGACGACGCCGGCCTTCGACGTGCCGTACGCGGCCAGCGAATGGCTTCCGTAGAACGCGGCCGCGGACGCGGTGTTGACGATGGCGCCTCCGCCCCGCTCCAGCATCGCCGGGATCGCGAACCGGCAACCGAGCATGGGACCGTTGAGGTTTACCGCCATCACGCGCTCCCAGGTGGCGAGGTCCATCGTGACGACGTCCTGATCGACCCGGTTCTGGTCGAGTGCAGCCGCGTTGTTGTGCAACACGTCGAGCCCGCCGTACGCCTGCACCGTGTCGGCGACCATCGCGGCCACCGCGTCGGCGTCGGCGACATCGGTGATCTGCACCCGAGCACTACCACCCGCGGTCTCGATGGCGGCGACCACCTCGGCCGCCGCCGGTGCGGCGATGTCGGCCACGGTCACCTGCGCGCCTTCGGCTGCGAACAGCAGTGCCGTCGCGCGGCCGATGCCTGATCCGCCGCCGGTCACGATCGCGACCTTGCCCGAGAATCTGTTCACGTGTCCTCCCGCGTCTTCCGCCGCATCCTGTTGGCGGGAGCCGGGCGGGGCAACCTCAGTCGATCAGCTCGTAGTCGTCGGGATCGGGCACGAGCGTGCGCTCCCAGTACTCGAGCAGCGTGAAGGGCCAGTTCTGTGCGACGCGGCCGTGCTCGTTCTTGTACCAACTGTTCACGTCGGACCAACCCCACGCCATGCGCCGGTTCTCGGCATCGACCTGCTCGTTGAACGCGTCGTGCACGTCCTTGCGGACGTCGAGCGCCTTGTGTCCTCCGGCGAGCAGCTCGTGGAGGCACCCGAGGATGTACCGGACGCCGCACTCGGAGAAGTAGATGATGCTGCCGTTGATCACGATGTTCGTGTTCGGTCCGTAGAGGCAGAACAAGTTCGGGAAACCGGGCACCGTCACACCGAGGTACGCGCGCGCGTCGCCCTTCCAACTCTCGTGCAGGTCGAGCCCGTCGCGTCCGGTGACGCGCATCGGAGTGAGGAACTTCGACGCCTGGAAACCGGTGCCGTAGATGATCACGTCGACATCGTGCGCGACGCCATCGGCGGTCACCACACCCGTCGGCGTGATCTCGCGGATCGGATCGGTGATGAGCTCGACGTTCTCACGCTTCAGCGCCTTCGCCCACACGCCGTTGTCGCGCAGCAGGCGCTTCGCGCCCGGGGGATACGAAGGCAGCACCTTGGCGCGCAGGTCGGGACGATCCGCGAATTCCGTGTCGAGGTACCCCGTCAACAGCTGGCGCAGGATGTCGTTGATCAGCCCGACGGATTTGTCCTTCGGTTCCCAGTCGGGCTCGACCGTCACGCCCGCCAGCACCCCGTCGCCCATCTTCCAGAAGATGAGGAAACGGTTCCACTCGCTGTACGAAGGCACGTGCGTGTAGAGCCAGCGCAGGCCGGGTGCGACCGCGGCGTGGTAATCCTCGGTCGGTCCGAGCCACGGCGGGGTGCGTTGGAAGACGAGGAGCTCGCCGACGCGCGACGCGATCTCAGGGATGAACTGGACGGCACTTGCGCCCGTGCCGATCACGGCCACGCGCTTGCCCGTCAAGTCGAGATCGTGATCCCAGCGCGCGGAGTGAAACGTGGGGCCCTCGAAGGAATCCCGTCCCTCGATATCAGGGAAGAGGGGACGGTTCAGCTGACCGACCGCGCTGATCACCGCGTTGGCGTGGATCGTGTGCTCGTGGCCGTCGGCCGACCTCACGTGCACCGCCCAACGCCGATCCGCCTCCGACCACGCGGCCGACTCGACGTGCGTGCCGAAGCGCACGAACCGGCGCAGGTCGAACGCGTCGGCGCAGCGCCGGAAGTAGTCGAGGAGCACGTCCTGGGTCGAGAAGTGCAGCGGCCAGTCGTGGCGCTGCGCGAACGAGTAGCTGTAGTTGTGGTTGGGGTTGTCGACCCGACAGCCCGGATAGCTGTTCTCGAGCCACGTACCGCCGACGTCGTCGTTCTTCTCGATGATCACGAAGGGCACACCGACTTGGACGAGGCGATGCGCGGCAAGCAGCCCCGACATACCCGCACCGATGATCAGCACCTCGAAGTCGACGGCGGGCGCGATCTCGTCCTTGCGCCACGCCGGCGCCCGGCGGTCCTCGCCCCGGGCCGCGAGCTCCTCCTCCAGCAGCGGCAGGTACGCCGCCATGTCGGCGCCGCCTCCGACCGCGAACTCCATGATCTGCAGGAGGGTGGCTTCGGACGGCGGGGGCGCGGGCGCCAGCTCGCCGTCGCGGAAGCGGATCAGGACCTCGAGGGCCAACTCCCGCGCCTCGACGACCTGGGCTTCATTCAGGCCACCCTGGGGCGTCGCCAGCATGATCGGGTCGGGACGAAGGTTCTCCCGGAGCAGGGAGACGTCGCCGGTCAGGTAGGCGAGGGCGGGGAGCAGGGGCGGGACCTCGGCCTCTTCCAACGCCTGACGGATCTCGGCATCGGACGCGATGATCGGTTCGATGGCGCCCACGAAGGGACTGGACGTGAAGGCCGTGTCGCTCACCTCACCATCTTGGCACCGCGGCCCATCTCGGCACCGCGGCCCAGCTTGGGACCGCGGCTCGTCGGTACCCGGGCGCCCGGCGGTGGTACAAGAAGCACATGGCCATTGCGACGACGAACCCCGCGACCGGTGACATCGAGAAGACCTTCGAGGCGCTGTCCGACACCGAGGTGGACGAGCGCATCGCTCGGGCCGCGGCGATGGCGGTCGAGTTCCGGCGGACGAGCTTCGCCGACCGCGCCCGCTGGATGAACGCTTCGGCGGACCATCTCGATTCGGCGGTGGAAGAGATCGCGCGGGTCATGACGACCGAGATGGGCAAGACGATCGTCGCGGCCCGGGCCGAAGTGAAGAAGTGTGCGAAGGGATGCCGCTTCTACGCCGAGCACGCGGAGGCGATGCTCGCCGACGAGCCCGGCGACCCGGCCGCGGTCGGAGCGTCGCGCGCGTACGTGCGCTACGAGCCGCTCGGACCGGTGCTCGCGGTCATGCCCTGGAACTTCCCGTTGTGGCAGGTG
>JAUZEI010000069.1 GCA_030839105.1 Actinomycetota bacterium | reverse complement strand
TGAGACCACCGGGAGGAGCACCATGGCAAAAGCAGTCGGCATCGACCTCGGCACGACCAACTCTGTGATCGCGGCGGTGGAGGGCGGCCAGTCTCAGGTGGTCCCGAACGCGGAAGGCGCGCGGACGACACCTTCGGTGGTTGCATTCACGGATCAGGGCGATCGGCTCGTCGGACAGCTGGCGCGGCGGCAGGCGATCCTGAACCCGAAGGGGACCGTTTCCTCGGTCAAGCGATTCATCGGCCGGCGCTTCGACGAAGTGCAGAGCGAGATCCACACCGTCGCCTACGACGTCGTCGCAGGCGACGACGGCATGGTGCGCATCGTCGTCAACGGGAAGCAGTACACCCCCGAGGAGATCTCCGCGCTCATCTTGCGCAAGCTGGCCGAGGACGCATCGAAGTTCCTCGGCGAACGCGTGAACGAGGCCGTCATCACGGTGCCCGCGTACTTCAACGACGCCCAGCGACAAGCCACGAAGGATGCCGGGCGCATTGCGGGCCTCGAGGTGCTGCGCATCATCAACGAGCCGACGGCGGCGGCACTCGCGTACGGCCTCGACAAGAAGGCCAGTGAGACGGTGTTGGTCTTCGACCTCGGCGGCGGCACCTTCGACGTCAGCATCCTTGATGTCGGCGACGGCGTCGTCGAAGTACGCGCCACTTCGGGCGACACGCACCTCGGCGGCGACGACTTCGACCGACGACTGGTCGACTACCTCGCGGACGAGTTCCAAAAGGAGAACGGGATCGACCTGCGCAAGGATCCGCAGGCGTTACAGCGGCTCTTCGAGGCTGCGGAGCGGGCCAAGATCGAACTCTCCTCCGTCACCCAGACCCAGGTAAGCCTGCCCTTCATCACCGCGGACGCGAGCGGACCCCGCCACCTCACCACGACCATCAACCGGGCGACGTTCGAGCAGCTGACCGCCGATCTCGTCGAGCGCTGCCTCGGCCCGGTTCGTCAGGCGATTTCCGACGCCAAGGTGACCGAAGCCGACATCGACGAGGTCATCCTCGTAGGCGGTTCGACGCGCATCCCGGCCGTTCAGCAACTCGTGCGCCGGCTCACGGGCGGCAAAGAGCCGAACATGACCGTGAATCCCGACGAGGTCGTCGCGATCGGGGCCGCGATCCAGGCCGCGATCCTCAAGGGCGAGGTCAAGGACGTTCTGCTGCTCGACGTCACGCCACTTTCGCTGGGCGTCGAGACCCAGGGCGGAGTCATGACGAAGATCATCGAACGCAACACAACGATCCCGGCGCGTCGCACCGAGATCTTCAGTACCGCAGAGGACAATCAGTCGGCGGTCGACATCGTCGTGCTACAGGGCGAGCGTGAGCTCGCGGCCGACAACCGGGTGCTGGGCCGCTTCCGGCTCGAGGGCATACGGCCGGCACCACGGGGCGTGCCTCAGATCGAGGTCACCTTCGATATCGATGCGAACGGGATCCTGAACGTGTCGGCGCGCGATACGGCGACGGGCGCGGAGCAGAAGATCACGATCACCCAGACGTCGAACCTCGATCCGGACGAGATCGAACGCATGATCAAGGATGCCGAGGCCCACCGGGCCGAGGACGCCCGTATCCGCGAGCTGGTGGATGCGCGCAACGAGCTCGACAGCGTCGCGCATCACGTCGAGCGGCGGTTGCAGGAGCTGGGCGACGGAGTCGCCGCGCACGACCGGGCCCGGGCCGAGATGTTGGTCACCGACGCGCGCGAGGCCGTACAAGACCAGTCGGTGCCGCTCGAGCGCTTGCGTTCGCTCTCGTCGGAGCTGCAACAGATGCTGCAAGCGCTGAGCATGTCGGCGCAGCCCACCGACAGGGCGGGGCAGAACGGCTCGGACGGCTCGGGCGCGGCGCCGGCCGACGACGATATCATCGACGCCGACTTCACGGTCAGCTGAGCATCATGAGTGACGCGAAGGCGGCCCCGGCGACCGACGAGCCGCGCGTCGACTCGTCGACGCCGGACGAACCCGATCCGCTCCTGCTGCGCGCGCTTGCCGATCTCGACAACGTGCGGAAGCGCTACGAGCGTCGTCTCGCCAACGCGGGGGAAGAGGAACGGCTGCGGGTGCTCTCGCTGTGGCTTCCCGTCGTGGACGACCTCGAGCGTGCGTTGCAGCACTCCGACGGGGATCCGGCGCGCGTGATCGAGGGTGTCCGGGCGGTGTACGACCACGCGGTCGCGCTTCTCGCCGGACTCGGGCTCGAACGGTTCGACGACGTGGGCCGGAAGTTCGATCCGGAGCGCCACGATGCCGTCGGTGTCGTCAACGCGGACGCGCCGCCGGGCACCGTCGTGGCAACCGCGCAGGCGGGATACGAGAACCGCGGCGCAACGGTCCGTCCTGCACGCGTCGTGGTCGCGCAGTCGACACAACCAGGGACGCCGGACGCACAAAAGCCGGGCTGATGGCCCCGCGCGACTTCTACGAGGTGCTGGGTGTCGCGCGCGGCGCGCAACCCGACGAGATCCAGCGCGCGTACCGGAAGCTCGCGCGGACCTATCACCCGGACGTCAACAAGGATCCGGCGGCGGAGGAACGCTTCAAGGAGGTGTCGGAGGCGTACGACGTCCTGTCGGACCCCGAAACGCGCAAGCGATACGACGCCTTCGGAGCCGACTTCCGGCGCGTGCCCGAGGACGCGGATCCGGACGCCTGGGGGCGACCGCCCCCCAGAGGGTCGCGCGCCGGACCGGGCGCACCTGGTCCCGGGGGACCCGGCGGCGCGTCGGGCA
>JAUZEI010000649.1 GCA_030839105.1 Actinomycetota bacterium | reverse complement strand
TCGGGAAGCCCGACCCGGTGAACAGCCCCGGACGATCCTGAATCCACGAGGGCGGCCAGTAGTAATAGTTGGTGTCCAGTCGCATGCCATTCGCGAGCTCGACGTGCGGCTGGGTCGAGTAGTCGGAGTCCGGGATGCAGTGCGTGCGGTTGGAGACCGGTCCCGGCACGGTCGTGTATTTGGCAAGCCAGTCGGCGAGCTGTGTGTTGTACGCGTTGGCGAGCGACGCCGGCGTCCAGTCGACACAGTCGGTCGAAACGTGCAGGCCGACCTCGAAACCCTGCTGTGTGTAAGCGGTGGCTTGCTGGTTCGTGAGCGGCGTGCCCGTATAGACGTACGACGTGCTGCGCACGCACTCCCATTTCGCGACGTTGCAGCTCGGCGCGCTCGCGCTGACCTGCTGGTCGAAGCGGCCGGCGGTACCGCCGTTGCCGTGGTCGTCGCCGGTCATCACCACGGCCGCTTTGTTGCCGCGCGGGAGGTACCAGAAGCGCGGTAACGGCTTCTTGGCACTCTCCATCTTCAGAACGAGATTGGCGAACAGGCGCTGCTGCTCGTCGGCCTGCGGGATGGCGACCTTGGAGAGATTCACCCAGTCGGGCTGAGGGTCGCTCGTCGACGCGCCGAAGAAGAGGTCATCCGAGCGGATGGGCGCCTGGCCGTCGCGCTCCTGTCCCGACCACGCGGGATTGCCCTGGCGTGTGTAGACGACCGAGCGGGCGAGGTCGTAGGTGAACGCGGCGGCCTGTCCGCCGCTGGAACCGACCGCGCGCAGTGTCACCGCGGGGAAGTTCGTGGCCGTGTTCGCGTCGCTGTACAGCGTGGCGAGTTTCGAGGCGCCGAACAGGGCGTAGTCGTCGGCGGTGCCGTGGAACTGCATCGTCGCGCCGGTAATGCCCTGACCGGGCGACTTGGTCGTATCGATCTGCATGTACGCGTTCGACACGTTGCCGCCCGTGCTCGCGATGCCGAGCAGTCCGGAGAGTTGCGCATCGGGCCTCATTGCGACGAACTTGCCGCCGGCATTGACCCAGTTGGTGAACATCGTCTTCTGGGCGGCGGTCAGCGCCATCTGCCCGAGCACCACGACGTCGTAGTTCGCCAGTACCCCTGCGGTTACCGTGGAGATATCGGTGACGCGGAATTCGTTCAGCCCTTCGGCGCGCAGGATCTCGCCGTAGTAGCGGCCGAACGGATTCGCCGTCGAACCGATCACCAGGATCGGTCCACCGGGACCGTCGTCGGGGGGAGGCGCGGCGGTCTTGAACGACCATTGCGCGTCCGCGCCCATCTGGTTGCCGGAAGCGTCGGCGACGCCGCTCTTGACGACGGCGGTATAGGTGACCGACGGCGAGAGCGAAGCGTTGGGTGTGAGCGTCGCAGTACGGGAGGACGCGTCGTAGTGCACTGAAGCGGGCACCAGTGCGCTGCCGGCGTCGAGCAACTGGAACGTCGAGGACGAGATCGTCGACGGGTTCATCGGCTCGTTGAAGGTCGCGGTCACGCTGTGGGTCGCGGATACCCCGGTCGCGTTCGCCGCAGGCGACCGCGACGTGATGACCGGCGGAGTCGTGTCCGGGCCGTCCGACATGATCACGTCGGCCCAGTAGTTGCTCGCGTTGAAGCTGTCGGTCGGGAAGGCGTCGCTGGGTCCCTCGTGGTAGACGGCGTTGTTCCCGGCGACCCCCGTCTGCAGCGCGTGCAGCGGCGGGTTGTCGACACCCGCGCTCGTGAAGTAACCGCCGGTGAAGGAGTACACGCCCGCCGACGAGAAGATCGAGACGACGTAGGTCGTGCCCGCCGTAATCGCCACGGGCGGGGCGAGCGCGACCTCCTGCCAGCCGGATGCGGACTCTCCCGAGAACGTCGCGCTGGCAAGTTGGTTGCCGCCGAGGTCCCAGAGGTGGCCGACGTGCGTGCCGGTGTCGCCGGGGCTCTTGTAGAAACGGAACCCGGAGACAGTCCCGTCGACGTCGCTGCGGAACTTCACCCCGTAATCGATCGGCTGGCCGTCGTTGTTGCCGACGCTCGCCGGTGTTGCGCTGTTGTCCCAGATGCTGCACGGGCAGCTGTGCGGGGCAACCTGGATCGTCACCGGCGCGGAGCTCGTGCCCGTGTTGACACTGTCGTCGGTCGCTCGGCTGCGAAGCGTCAGGCTGCCCGCCGTCTGGGGCGTGAAGGTGTAGCTCCACGAATCGTGACCGTTCGCCGGATGCCACGTCAGTCCGTCGTTGGTCGAGACCTCGACGCCCGCGACTCGACCTCCGCCGGTGTCGCTCGCGGTGCCGGTCACCGTGGTGGGCGAACCGGCAATCACGGCGTCGCCGTTGCCCGGCGACCCGATCGCCGCCGTCGGCGCGCCGGTGTCGGTCGACGCCGACGCCGCCACGATGCCGGGTTGCGGCGTCGCGGGTTGCGCGGTCATGTCGGCGAAGAGGTTCACCGTCGCCTGCTGCATCGCGGAATCGGGCGTCGAAGCGCCGCGGTCGTGGGTTCCGTCCAGACCCCACGACCACTGGACCGAACCGGCGTCGAAGACCAGCGCGCCGCTCGCGGCGCGATGCATTGTCACCGAGTGCGTCGCGGTGCCGGGCGCGTATGTCGAGCCGGCGTCCTGCAGGACTTGGGGCTCGTCGAGCGTCG
>JAUZEI010000602.1 GCA_030839105.1 Actinomycetota bacterium | reverse complement strand
GCCGTGAACGGCACGGGCAGCCCCGCGAACACGCCCGCGCCCGAGTGGGTGATCTCCGAGGTCTTGCCGTGCATCACATGCGGCGCCCGCACGACCGAACCGCCGTAGAGCTCGCCGATGCACTGCAAGCCGAGGCACACGCCGAGCACCGGGGTACCGGATTCGCCGAAGGCGCGGATCGCGTCGTTCGAGAGCCCGGCATCGGAAGGGCGGCCCGGACCGGGCGAGATCAGCACCGCGTCGGGCTCGAGCGCGCGCATCTCGTCGAGCGAGACGGCGTCGTGGCGATGCACCACCGGCTCGGCGCCCAGCTCACCCAGGTACTGGACGAGGTTGTAGACGAACGAGTCGTAGTTGTCGATCACCAGCACGCGCGGCACGGAGGCATTGTCGCGTACTCTTTCCGCCATGCCCGAGAGTAAGAGCAAGCGGTCGCGCTACACGCCGCCGCCGCCGAAGAAGGCGCCCCCCTCGAAGCTCTGGGTGCCGGTCGGGCTCACGACGCTGCTCGCCGTGGGGCTCATCGTGGTGGTCACGAACTACCTGAACCTGCTGCCCGGACCGGACACCGAGAACCGCTACCTGTTGCTCGGCATCGCACTGATCAGCGGCGGGTTCCTCATGGCGACCAACTACCGCTGAGCCCTATCGCTGCACCCTCTCCCTCGTTGTCGACCCACAGGTTGCCGGGCGGTGGCCGAATCGCAAACGTGTGATTCCCCACAGAGTTATCCACAGGCTGTGGGTTACGGGCGAAGTCGCAGGTAACGGGGGCACGTGACGCGACGGTGACGGGGCCGGTGTAATCCCAACCGATGACCCGAGCCCTGCCCCGGCGATGCGCACCGCGACCCACAGTCGGTATTGCAGCGGCGACGGGCATGATCGCGGCGCAGGTGGGTTGCTCGGTCGCGACGGCCGAGGTCCTGCTGTCTCGTCGCGCCGAGCTGATCGGGTGCGACCCCGGCCAGATCGCGACGGCGGTAGTCGACCGTCGGATCCGGTTCGAACGCCCGGCACCGCCGCGGGAAAGCCATCTCGGACACCCGCGGGCGGACGACGGTTACTCGACGGGCGTGACAAGCACCATGGGTTCGCGGCAGTGGCGCGGCGCCTCGGGGACGTCGCCCTCGGGCGCGGAGTACAGCACCAGCTGCGCGCCGCAGACGATGCACCGATAGCGATAGTCGACGTCCTCGAGGTCGACCTCGGAGGGGTCCGGCGGCGGATCGCCCTTGGCGAAGTTGCGGATGCTGCGCGCGCCGATCAGATAGAGCACGACGGCCGCGAAGGTCGCGGCGATCACCTTCAACCCGAACCAGACGACGTCGACCATGAGCGCCGTCGAGCGTACGCCCCTACGAAAGGCGTTCGATGATCGTGGCGTTGGCCATGCCGCCGCCCTCGCACATCGTCTGCAGGCCGTAACGGCCGCCGGTCCGCTCGAGCTCGTTGAGCAGCGTGGTCATGAGCCGGGTCCCGGACGCGCCGAGCGGGTGACCGAGTGCGATCGCGCCGCCGTTCACGTTCACCTTCGACATGTCGGGGTGGTGCTCCTTCTCCCACGACAGCACGACCGGGGCGAACGCCTCGTTGATCTCGACGAGGTCCATCTGGTCGAGAGTCATCTTGGCCTTCTCGAGGACCTTGGCCGTCGCCGGGATCGGTCCGGTCAACATCAGGACGGGGTCGACACCTGCGAGCGCGAATGTGTGGAAGCGGGCACGCGGCCTCAATCCGAGCTGGTTCGCCTTCTCCTCGCTCATGATCAGCACCGCGGCCGCACCGTCGGTGATCTGCGACGAGTTGGCGGCGGTAACCACGCCGTCGGGCTTGAACGCGGGCTTGAGCTTGGCGAGAGTCTCCATCGAGGAGTCGGGCCGGATGCCTTCGTCCTGGTTGACGACTTCGTCGCCGGACTCGGTGGGCACGGTGATCGGGAGGATCTCACGATCGAAGCGACCTTCTTCCCGAGCGCGTGCGGCCCGGCGGTGCGACTCGACCGAGAACCGGTCGTTGTCTTCGCGCGAGATGCCCCACTTCTCGGCGATCAACTCGGCGGAGATTCCCTGCGGCACGAGGTTCGGGTAACGGCCCGTCATCATCGGGCCGAACGGGAATCCGTACTTGCCGTCGGCGACCGACGCACCCATCGGCACCCGGGTCATGCTCTCGACGCCCGCCGCGATGACGACGTCGTACGCGCCGGCTATCACGCCCTGGGCCGCGAAGTGCGCCGCCTGCTGCGACGAACCGCACTGGCGGTCGATCGTCGTGCCGACGGTCGTCTCGGGGAACCCGGCGGCGAGGGCGGCATTACGGCCGACGTTGATGCCCTGCTCGCCGACCTGCATGACGCAGCCCATGATCACATCTTCGACCAGCGCGGGGTCGACGCCGTTGCGCTCGACGATCGTCTGCAGCACGTGCGCGACGAGGTCGACGGGGTGGATGTCCTTCAAGTTGCCGTTGCGGCGCCCGAGCGGCGTGCGGATGGCATCGACGATGACAGCGGTCGGCATGGAAATCCTCCAACAGGGGTCCGAAAAGGGGGCCGGTTACAACTTGACCGATGGGTCAAGTTTCGCCGCCGCGAACGTCGAGGTCAAACGCGCTCTGCTTCACTGTGATTCCCCATGGCCCCGCCCGCTCCCCCGCCCGTCCCCGATCCGCAGCCGGTGCAGCGTCTGCTGTTGCTCCGGCACGGAGAGTCGACATGGAACGTCGAGCACCGGTGGCAGGGCTGGCTGGACCCGCCGCTCACGCCCGCGGGCGCAGACCAGGCCGCGGCGCGCGCCCGCGCGCTGGCCCACGACAGCTTCGCGCCGCGCGCGATCTACACGTCCGACCTGCAGCGCGCGGTCCGGACCGCCGAGATCATCGCCGCGCACGTCGAGTCGCCGGTCATGACCGATGCCGGTTTTCGGGAGCGCTTCGGCGGCGACTGGCAGGGATGCACCGGCGCCGAGATCGACGAGCGCTGGCCCGGGATGCGCGCCAAGTGGCGCCGGGGCGAGATGAGTGCACCGCCGGGGGGCGAGGAGGACGCCGACGCGCTCGCGCGCTTCGACAGTGCGCTCACGGGAGTACTCGCGCACGTCGGTACCGGTGTGGGATGCATCGTCACGCATCACGGGATGCTGCGATTGGTCGCGTCGCGCGCCGGCGTCGACGTACACGCAGTCATTCCCAACCTCGGCGGCTTCTGGTTCGACGTCGTGGGCGGACGACTCGCGAACGCCGAACCGCTCGAATGAGTCCGATCACATTCGCGCGCGCGTGGTTGCCGGTTGCAATGGCACTCGGCGCAATTGCGCTCGGCGCGTGCGGCGGAGGCGGCACGTCCAAGGACACGGGCGCACTGCAGACGATCGACGCGCCCGCCTCGATCGAGGTGACGAGCCCGGCCTTCGTCGACGGCGCCGCGATTCCGCGCGCGAACACGTGCGACGGTACGGGTGGACCGCCGACGATCAGCTGGACCACGATCCCGGCTGCAGCGAAGACGGTCGCGGTCGTCGTCGACGATCCCGACGCCCCGGGCGGCACGTTCCTGCACTGGCTCGTGATCGGACTGCCGCCGCGACCGGGCGCGGTGCCGAGCGCGGCCGCGGGCGTGAGCGAGCTCGACAACACCGGGGGAACCCGGGGCTGGACTCCGCCCTGCCCGCCCGCGGGCGCGACCCACCACTACCGATTCACCGTCTACGCGCTGCGCGACTACATCTGTGCCGACAACGGCGACGCGTCGAACGGCCCCGGCTGTTCCGCGCCGAGCTCGGTCCAGGCGCTGCCGCAGATCCGCGACACGGCGATCGCCCGGGGCGTTCTCGTCGGCACGTACCGACGCTGAG
>JAUZEI010000579.1 GCA_030839105.1 Actinomycetota bacterium | reverse complement strand
GCTGGCGCACGGCGCCGGTCGTCGCACCGCAACCCGTTCTCGCCGCCTCGCCCGCGACGACCGAGGTCGTCGCGGCTGACGTCGAAGCGGCGCACGAGCCGAGCCGAGCCCGCCTGCTCGCAGTACTCGCGTTTCCCGACACCGACGAGCTCGAGGTCCACCTCGTGCACGGCGGAAAGCGCACGATCGGCCGCGCACCGGCGAGCGCCGGAATCGAAGGCGCGGTCAACGCGACCATCGCCGCGGTCCGCGATCTCGGCGCCCGGATCAATCCGCGTCTGGAATGGTCCCGCGCCGTCGACGACGCGTCGTCCGGCGACGAGGTCGTCGTCGCCGTCGCGCTCGGGGGCGTCGAAGGGCGATCTCCGGTGCACTACGGCCTGGCGTCCGGCATCAGCCTCATCGACGCCGCCGCCCGGGCGACGCTCGACGCGTTGAATCGCCAGCTCAGTCGTCTCAGCTGACCGCACGCACGCACTCACGGCCCGGATCGGCTCGGAGCGCGCCCGCTACCATCGGATGCCCTTGCCCTCGTAGCTCAGGGGATAGAGCATCGCCCTCCGGAGGCGTGTGCGCAGGTTCGAATCCTGCCGAGGGCGCTGAAGATCCTGCGGCGCGACAATGACGCACGCAGACGATCAGCTCACTTCCTTGCCGGCGCGCTTCCACTCGTAGCGACACGGCAGCGACTTCATCAACGCGAGCGCTACCGACGTGGTGACTTCGCGTTCGATGCGAAACCGGTGGCCGACTCCGACCACGAAGAACCGCGGACGGTCGTACTCGACCATCTTCACGAACTCGACGCGGCGCATGCCCGCGGTGGCCGACGCGACGGAGCGCACCCTTCTCGCCGGCTTCGATGCCATCGCCTTTGATGCTGGACGCATCACGCGCTCCTCGGGGCCCGCACACCCGCCCCTGGTAAGTAAGGGAAGCCTTACCTTATTCCACCTCGGACCTCTTGCCAACCCCGAACCGGGGACCCAGGGCCCGGTTTTCGTGACCGGGACCTTCATAACGAGGAGCAAGCGATGGCTGAAATCACCGATCACGAACAAGCGCAGATCGACACCGCGAACCGGAGCGGCCTGACACCGATCGTCTTCGTGCACGGCCTCTGGCTCCTGCCCAGCAGCTGGGACAAGTGGCGAACGGTGTTCGAAGGGGCCGGCTATACCACCGTCGCGCCGGGCTGGCCCGACGACCCCAACACCGTCGAAGAAGCGAAGGCGCATCCCGAGGTCTTCGCCAAGAAGACGGTCGGCCAGATCGCCGATCACTTCCAGGACGTGATCGGGATGCTGACCAGGCGCCCGGCGCTGATCGGGCACTCGTTCGGGGGGCTCCTCGCGCAGATCCTGGCGGGCCGCGGAGTTGCGGACGCGACAGTCGCCCTCGACCCCGCGCCGTTCCGCGGTGTGCTGCCACTGCCGGTCTCGGCCCTGAGGTCGGCGAGCCCGGTCCTCGGCAACCCCGCGAACCACCACCGCGCCGTGCCCCTCACCTACGAGCAGTTCCGCTACGCGTTCGCGAACGCGGTGAGCGAGGACGAGGCTCATGAGCTGTACAACACCTACGCCGTTCCGGGAACCGGCACCGTGCTCTTCCAGGCCGCGACCGCGAACTTGAATCCATGGACGGAAGCGAAGGTGAAATCGAAGAACCCCGACCGCGGGCCGCTGCTGATCATGGACGGCGAGCTCGACCACACGGTGCCGTGGGCGATCGCCAACGCGTCGTTCAAGAAGCAAAAGCGGAACAAGGGCGTCACGGAGATCGTCAAGGTTCCGGGCCGTGGTCATTCGTTGACGATCGATCATGGTTGGCGGGAGGTCGCCGACACCGCGCTCGCGTTCGTCAAGCGCTTCGTCAAACCCTGACTCGGCCCGGCCGCATCACGATCCGCAGCCACCACGTGACGCTGCTCGATCGCTTCGAGCCCGTGGATCTCGCCATCGAAGTCGTAGACGTGGGGCGTGTCGGGACCATTGCCTCGTCGTCGTGCTGCAAGGCCGCGACGCCGAGGATTCACTCTTCGTGCAGGTGGTTGCCGCGAGCTATGCGGACCGAATTTCGCCGACTTCCGGACCTTCCCCACGCCGAACGGCTGATGCGGGACCGGCCGGGCGCGCTCTCAGCCCGACGGACCGAAGCGCTCGACGCGAACCTGCGGGGCGGGCACGCCGAGGTCGACGAGCATGTGGCTCGCGGCGTCGGCGAATCCCGAAGATCCGCACACGTACGCGCGGGTGCCCGCCGCGATCGGTTGCGGAATGTCCTCCGGCGTGAGGCGCGCCGGCGGACGGGGAAACGCCGCCGGTGTCACGCGCGTGTAGACGAGTGCCGACTCCGGCCCGGCGATCTCCTCCGCGTAGTAGAGATCCTCGGGCGTGCGGACCGAGACGACGAGACGCACCAGGTCGACCTTGCCGTTGAGACGCGCATACCGCAGCATCGCCATGAGCGGGACTACCCCCGAGCCGCCGCCGACCAATAGCGCCGGCACGTCCCCCTCCCACACGAACCAGCCGCCGATAGGCCCGCGCACGTCGAGCTCGTCACCGACCGCGACCTCGTCGTGCAGGAACGTCGACACCTCGCCGCCTTCGAGTCGCTCGACGGTGATCTCGAGCTCTCGGGGATCTCCGGGCGCCGACGCGATCGAGTACGACCGCGACGCGGTGTAGCCATCGGGAGCAGTCAGCCGGACCACGTAGTGCTGCCCGGCCAGATGCGGCGCCGGCTCCGGAAGCGCGAGCTGGAACGACTTCGCGCGCGCGGTCTCCTCCTTGATGCCGACGACCTTCGCGTTCTGCCACGGCGACGAGCGCGGCCCGGAATCAGTCACCAGATCAATCACCCTGGTAACGCTGCTCGAGCCACGGGTCGCCGCGGTCGTGGTAACCGTTGCGCTCCCAGAACCCCGGCTCGTCGTGGTCGAGCAACTGGAGGCCGGAGACCCACTTGGCGCTCTTCCAGAAATACAGATGCGGGACGAGCAGGCGCGCCGGACCTCCGTGCTCGACCGGGAGCGGCTTGCCCTCGTACTCCCAGGCGACCCAAGCCTTGTCCCCGGTGACATCGGCCAGAGGGAGATTCGTCGTGTAGCCGGTCGACGAGCGCGCCAGCACGTGCGTCGCGCTCGGTTGCACACCGGCAGCACCGAGCAAGGTGTCGATCGATACCCCTCCGAAGTTCACCCCGAGCTTCGACCACGTGGTCACGCAGTGGATGTCACCGGCGAAGGTCGACGCCGGCAAGGCGTGGATCTCGTCCCACGACCACGTCGCCGGTTTCGCGACCAGGCCATCGACGGTGAACGACCACGTGGCCGTGTCGACGCGCGGCGTCACCTCGGCGGTCAGCACCGGCCACCGATCTCCCGTGTCGTATTGACCCGGAGGGAGACGGAGATCGCGTTCCTTCTGACCCCGGCCGCTGAAGCCCCGCGTGAACCTGCCCATGAACGGCCTCCCCGTTTCAGGTGTGGGTCGAGAGATACTCGTGGACCTGGCGGACCGCGCTCGAGCCTTCGCCGACCGCAGCCGCGACGCGCTTCATCGATCCGCTGCGCACGTCGCCGACCGCGAACACCCCGGGCACCGAGGTCTCGAGCGGCAACGGATCGCGCCCCCCGAATGCGGGTCCGTGCGCGACGTCGTCGGGCAGGGACCGATCGGTGAGGACGAACCCCGAACGATCGAGCGCGACGCAGCCGCCGAGCCACGCGGTCGCCGGCACCGCGCCGATGAAGCAGAAGAGCCCCTGACACGCGACCGTGCGGCGCTCGCCCGACTCGTTGTGCTCGAGTGTCACCTCCTCGAGATGCGACCGGCCCGCGAGTGCGCGGACTTCCGTGCGATACAGGACCTCGATGCGTTCGTCGGCTTCGACTCGGTCGATGAGGTAGCGCGACATGGTTTCGACGAGCGCGGGGCGACGGACGGCCAGCAGCACGGGACTGCCTTGCTGGGCCATATAGATCGCGGCCTGACCCGCCGAGTTCCCGCCGCCGACGACGATCGCGTTGGAGCCGCGACACACGCGCGCCTCGAGCTCGGTCGCGGCGTAGTAGACGCCCGATCCCTCGAACTGCTCCAGGTTCTCGACCTCGAGGCGCCGGTAACGCGCGCCGGTGGCGATGATCACCGCTTTGCTCGGGACCTCGCTCTCGTCGGCGAGCACGACCACGTGGAAGCCCTCTTCGAGCCGAAGACCCGCAACCTGGCACGGTGCGTTCAGGTGCGCCCCGAGCCGCATGGCCTGGATCGCCGCGCGCGTGACGAGCTCGTCGCCCGAGACGCCGTCCGGAAAACCGAGGTAGTTCTCGATGCGCGAGCTCGCGCCGGCCTGGCCACCGGGACCCACCGCGTCGAGCGAAAGAGTCTCGAGGCCTTCCGACGCGCCGTACAGCGACGCGGACAGTCCGGCCGGACCGGAGCCCACGACGACAAGGTCACTGCTATAACCGGGCAGCGGTTGGTATGTGAGGCCGAGGTTCGCGGCAAACTGTCCCGGCGTCGCGTTTCGCAGAGTGGTCGTCGGAGTGAACACGACGGGTACGTCACGGGGTCGCACGCCGACGCTCGCCAGGAATACCGGAACGTCGTCGATGTCCTCGAGGTCGATCCAGGTGTGCGGGAGCCGCGCGCGATTCGCGAACGCAACCAACGCCATCGTGTCGGGCGAGAAGCGCGAACCGATGATGCGGATCGCTCCGGCGGCCCCACTGGCCCGGAGGATCTTCCGCCGCTCGACGAAGGCCCGGAAGACCGTGTCGGAGAAGTCGGGGTGCGTGCTCATCAACCGGCGGAAATCCGAGAGCGGAACCACCAAAACGCGGCCCGGCTGCGAAACGCGCGCGGTCAGGAACGCGCGCTGACCGGTGAGAAGATTCAGCTCCCCGAGGAAGTTGCGCGCGGTGTGGGTCGTGACCACGTCGTCGCCGGCTTCCCCTTCGCGAACGTCCTCGCGAACGATCTCGGCCGCTCCTTCGAGCACGACGATGAAATCGGGAGTCGGGTCCCCGGCGCGATACAGGATCTCGCCGGCGGTAACCGAGCGCACCTCGCCGACCGCTTCGAGCTCTTCGATCGTTCGGTCGTCGAGCTTCGGCCACGCCGGGGACTGATCGTTCTCGCTCATCGCGACGCTCACCATAGAGGTCGTCGATTCCTTTCCACACCCCTCGGACGCACTCCGACAACACTCCGGCACACTCCGACAAGAGGCGTAGTGCGTCGAGTTGGTGTGTACTCGTCGTCTGCGGAGCACGCGCCGCTCGAATCCCGCGGGCGCGTAGTCGGGTCGCACAAGCGAAAACTTCAGCAGCAGTCGAGCACCAAGCGACGAGTCCGGACTCAGGAGTGGACGTGAACACTCAACTTTGGCCCGATCTGACACTGGCGCCGTGGGAGGACACCCGGGACACCGTGCACATGTGGACCCAGATCGTCGGGAAGGTACGTCTGGCCCTCGAGCCTCGGCTGAACCACTGGTGGGGAGTCACCCTGTACGTCTCGGCGCGCGGACTCACGACCGGATTGATGCACGCGCCCGTCGGGCTCGAGATCGAGTTCGACTTCATCGATCACGTACTTCGCTTGCGCACAACCGAGGATCAGCTTCGGACCGTCGCATTGGAGCCACGGACCGTTGCCTCTTTCTACGAGGCGACGATGACGGCCCTGCAGGAGCTCGGCGTGCAGGTACGGATCCTGGCGCGACCCGTCGAGATCCCCGACGCGATCCCGTTCGCTGAGGACGTCCGGCACAGCTCGTACGACTCCGCCGCGATGCACCGCTGCTGGCTCGCCCTGCTGCAGATGGATCGCGTCATGCGCGTCTTCCGCGCCCGATTCGTGGGCAAGGCCAGCCCGGTGCACTTCTTCTGGGGCGGGTTCGATCTCGCGACGACCCGGTTCTCGGGACGGCCCGCGCCGCCGCACCCGGGCGGCGTGCCGAACTGCGCCGACTGGGTCATGGAGGAGGCGTACAGCCACGAGGTCAGCAGCTGCGGATTCTGGCCCGGTGGAAGCGAGGAAGGATCGTTCTACTCATACGCGTATCCCGAACCCGAGGGCTTCCGGAGCTGGCCGGTCGTTCCCGACTCCGCGCGCTACGACGCGGGTCTCGGGGAGTTCGTGCTGCCGTATCGATCTGTCCGCACGGCAGCCGACCCGGACGCGGTACTGCTGGATTTTCTGCAGAGCACGTACGAAGCGGCCGCCGAGCGCGCCGGTTGGGACCGCGTCGCACTCGAACGTCACTGAGCGGTACCGCTGCAAGCTCGCGCCGGGTTACAGGCGGCGCCAACGTCCGCGCCGGGAGCCGGGACTAGTGATCGGCGTGGTTCAGGCGGACGCGTTCGTCGACACAGGAGCGCGCCGAGCCGCCAGCCGTCGGCCGATCCGACCGATGCGCGCGATGTGCCCGACGATACGTTCCCGAGCCAGCTCGGCCTCCGCGTTCAGGCCCTCGATCGTCTCGATTCCCCAATGACGGAGCACGACCGGAACGAGCACTTGATCGTGGTGCAACACGAGGTCGTAGATCCCCGCCGCGGCGATCGCCGTTGCGTGCGAGTTGAAGTCGGGGATCCCGACACCCGGCATCTCGAACGTTCGCACCTGGCGCTCGATTGCGCACACGGTGCCCGACGGATCGAGCTCGAGGGCCGCGGACACGAGGTCGCGGTAGAAGAGGTAGTGCAGGTTCTCGTCCGCCGCGACGCGCGCCATGACGCGGTAACCGGCATCGTCCTCGAGCAGGTTGCCCGTGTTGCGGTGGGAGATGCGGGTCGCCAGCTCCTGCAGTGCGACATAGGCCAGCGTGTCGACCGCAGTGTCCGGCTGCGGTACCTGCGCGCCGCAGACCTGGTGCATGCGCGCCCGTTCGAGGTCGTCGAGGTCGACCGCGTGCGTGACCGTGATGTAGTCGCGGATCACGATGCCGTGGCGCATCTCCTCTGCCGTCCAGCGTCGGGCCCACTCCCGCCAGATCTCGTTCGCGAACATCCGGTTGATCGTCTCGAAGTAATACGGGAGGTTGTCCTCGGTCAAGAGATTGACCACGAGCGCGCTGCGCACTCCGCCCGGGAGCGTCGCCTCCGCCTCGTGCCATGCATCACGCGGAGACGTCTCGGCTGCCCGCTCCCACGGCACGAGGTCGTGGGGCATCCAGGATTTCGTCGTTGCCAGATGGCGCTCGAACAGACGCTCGACCTCGGGGGTGAGGACGTCCACGAGGTCGCGAGAGGTGGTCAAGGTCATGGCGCAAGCCTACCTACAAGTAGGTAGGCCCAAACATCCAGAGGCCGGTTCCCGGCGCACCGTGGCCGGTCGGGCGCAGACCGCAGGGTTTGTCGGGCAGGCCATCCGACTCGGTACGTTCCCAGCATGATCATCGTGGTCTCGGCACTCAAGGGCGGCGTCGGCAAGACGACCACGTCCGTCTACCTCGCAGCGCTGGCCGCCGCCCGCCGCCCGGCAACCCTGGTCGACGCCGATCCCCAGGCCAGTGCCGCCGACTGGCTCGAGAGCTCGGAGGACGAATCCCTCGAGCGGGTGACGCTCGTCGAAGCCCCGACCGACCGGATGCTCCTGAAAGCCCTCGACCGCATCGAGGCCGAGGAGGTCGCGATCGTCGACACGCCGCCCGGGAACGAACGGCTGTTGGCCAAGGCGATCGAGCGTGCCGACGTCGTGATCGTCCCGACGCGGATCGGGGGCGTGGAGACCGCACGCGTCGAGGCCGTGCTCGACCTCGTCCCACGCAAGACCCCCGTCGGCCTCGTCATCTCCTCGGCACGCACGTACACGCGCGACTACCAAGACGTCGTCGCGGCCTGGGGCGAGGCCAACGTCGAGGTATGGGGCACCGTCCCCGAACGCGTCACGATCGCCGCCGGACCGGAAGCCGCGCTCGCACCCGACGGCATCGACGCGTATCGCACCGTCTGGCGCCGCGCACTGCGCGCGACCCGCGAATAGCACCGGCCCACCCGCGTCGAGCGGCGCGGTGCGCAACGCTCAGGTCGCTATCGCAACACCATGACGGTCCAACACAGGGCCCAGCAGATCGGTGAAGTTCCGCACGTAGAAGTTCTCGCGTCGTTCGGCACCGATGCCGGCCGCGTCCAGGCTCCGCTCGAAGCGTGCGATCGGGTTGCGTCCGCCTTCGACGTGTGGGAAGTCGGACGAGAACATGCATACGTCGTCACCGGTGTTCGCGATCGTCCAGCCGGTGTCCTCGTGCGGATACGGAGTGACGCGCACCTGGCGTTGCACGTATTCGCTCGGTCGCATCTCCATTGCCTGCAACCGGCTTTCGTTCTTCCGGAACGCCTCGTGTGCCGAATCGAGTGAACGCATCCAGCCCGGAACCCATGTCGCGCCGAGCTCGATGACGCCGATACGAAGGTCCGGGTGGCGCATCAACACGCCGTCGACGATCAACGCGTTCAACGTCTGCATGACCGGTAGCGGTATTGAGAGGTAGTCGATCGACTTGAAGTTGGTGTCGCCGCCGTGGAAGTCGGGTACGGCCGGCCGACCGTTGTCGAAGAAGTCGGGCGGCATGACGTTCACGCCCGCGCCCGCGACGTGGAGCACGATCGGCACTCCTGCCTCCGCGCACGCGGCCCACATCGGTTCGAGCGTCACGTGACTCGGCGAATGTCCCGCGGGGTATTGGCTGATCCAGATCGCTGCACTCCCCCCGTCGATCGCCGAGGCGGTGAGCGCGATCGCGGCCGCGGCCTCCCCAACCGGAACCACCGTGACGGGAAGCAGGCGCGCATCGACGGAGCACCAGTCGAGCACAGCGCGGTGTTGCGCGCCCGCAAGACTCTGCGCCAGCTCACGCTCGCCGTCGCGATCGAATCGCAACACATGCGGGCTCGTGAACGTGTCGAAGACGAGCTGACTCGAGAACCCGAGTAGGTCGAGCGCGGCCGCACGATCCTCCTTCAGGAACGAGCCCGTCGCGAGGAAGTTCTTGCGCAACGTGATCTCCGCCGCATCGGCGGCGCGGTACGAGGGCTCATGGTGCAACGCGGTGGCGCGCGCGACCGCGTCGAGCGGCGTCGTGTCCTCGTTCGCGTCCGTCCAGACCAACGGGAATCGTGCCCGGGTGCGGGCGTCGAGATAGGGCTGCAACCAGTCGGCCGGCTCCATGATGTGCGAGTCGGCGTCGTGCATCGGTCGAGTCGCGTAGGGCACGGGCCGACCGTAATTCACCCGTGACCAGGCCCGACAGTGACGTGGCGCTGCTCGGACGAGGATCCCAATATTCGTTGCAAAGACCTCGCCCACTCCTCCGGCTACGACGTCGGGGGCATGCTCCTCTGGGCGACTGCAGTCAGCCTGGTGTTCGGAACACTGTCGATCCTGCGCCAATCGCAAGGGATCGGGCGCGCCGTCCCGACCGGGTTTGCAACTGCGCACGGGGTCGTGAGAGCCCCGTGCGCAGACAGACTGTCCTGACCAGCTAATCCGGTGACTCGGGTCCCGATCACATGCCGGAACCCGCGGCCGTCCCTCACCTGTTTCCCGTTCGGAGATGCCGAGGATCGGCCTCCGATACGACGTACAGCTACGAGGAGAAACGTGACCACATTCGAAACCCTCGGCCTTCGCGCCGAGATCGTTGACGCCCTCGCGGAGCAGGGCATCAACGAGCCCTTCCCCGTCCAGGCCGCGACCATCGAGGACGCGCTGGCGGGCCACGACGTGTGCGGCAAGGCCAAGACCGGCTCGGGCAAGACCCTGGCGTTCGGCCTCCCCGCGCTGCAGACCACCCAGTCCGCCAAGCCCGGCCACCCCACGGCGCTCGTGCTCGTCCCGACCCGCGAGCTTGCCAAGCAGGTCGTCGACGTGTTGAGCCCGATCGGCAAACAGATCGGCGTGCGCGTGGCCGCGTTCTACGGCGGCACGTCGATGGATCGCCAGATCCGGAACCTCTCGCGCAAGATCGAGATCGCGGTCGCGACTCCCGGTCGTCTGATCGACCTCCTCGAGCGGGGCGAGCTCGACCTCGACGCCATCGGCATCCTCATCATCGACGAGGCCGATCGCATGGCCGACATGGGTTTCCTGCCCCAAGTCGAATGGATCATGCGCAAGGTCCCGAACGACCGCCAGACGCTCCTGTTCTCGGCCACGCTCGACCGCGAGGTCGACGTCCTGGTGCGCCGCTACATGCGTGATCCGGTTCTGCACGAGGTCGTTTCCGACGAGGCCGACGTCGACGAGATGCTGCATCGCTTCTTGAAGGTGCACGAGCTCGACCGCATCAAGGTGCTGGGCGCGATCTCGGCCGGCGTGTCCCGCACGATGGTCTTCGTCCGCACCAAGCGCGGCGCCGACAAAGTCGTCTCGCAGCTCAAGCGCGAGGGCGTCGCGGCCGCTGCCATTCACGGCGACCTCCGCCAATCGGCGCGGGAAAAGGCGCTGAAGGACTTCCAGGAGGAGGAGCACGGCGTGCTCGTCGCGACCGACGTCGCCGCGCGCGGCATCCACGTCGACGACGTGGACGTCGTCGTCCACTACGACCCACCGGAAGAGCACAAGTCCTACGTCCACCGTTCCGGGCGCACCGCCCGGGCCGGCAACGAGGGCATGGTCGTCACGTTCGTGCTCTGGGACCAGGAGCTCGACGTCGAGAAGCTGCAGCGACGCATGGGCATGCGGGAACCGATCGTCGAGGTCTTCTCGAATGATCCCCGCCTCGCGAACCTGGTCGCGCTCGACGGTCCGGCGCCCCGGCGCAAGACGGCCGGGGTCTGACGTCGGGTTTCCGGAATCACCCGAGGGTTCCGCGGCTCGGGTGGGTACCATGCCCGTCCGTGACGCAAACGCCGAGCGGCAGGAACACCAACGACGGTCCGGTCACACCCGAGGTCGTCGAGCCGAGTCCTGAATCGGCAGAGCCGGGCGACGCTGGAAGCGAGCAGATCGCGCGGCCGACCAAGCTGATCCGTATCGCGGCGATGGTGCGCGCGCTTCTCGACGAGGCGCGCCGGGCTCCCCTCGACGACGCGGGTCGTCGTTCTCTCAAGGAGATCCACGAGCGCTCGATCCGCGAGTTGCAGGAGCTCCTCTCACCCGATCTGCGTCAAGAGCTCGCCGACGTGACGTTGCCGTTCTCGAGCGAGACCCCGACTGATGCCGAGCTCCGGATCGCGCAGGCCCAACTCGTCGGGTGGCTCGAAGGTCTCTTCCACGGGATCCAGGCGACACTGTTCACTCAGCAGGTCCAGGCGCAACGCCAATTCGAGGACATGCGGGGTCGCCGTACGCTCGAGCCCGGCGCGACGGGCCCGACCGGCGAGCGCACGCCCGGCGCGTATCTCTGAGCCTCGAATCTGTTTCACCCTGTCAGCGCGCCTCGACGAATGATGTTCGACGGAACGAAGTGATCGACCGATGACCGCACCTGTCCCCCTGGGCAACTTCGCATGGGAGCCGGCGAGCTGGCGCAGCCGCGCCGCCGCCCACCAACCGGAATGGCCCGACGCGACCGAGCTCGATCGCGTCGACACCGAGCTGCGCCGGATGCCACCGCTCGTCTTCGCGGGCGAGGCGCGCTCCCTGCGGGAATCACTCGCGGCGGTCAGCAATGGCGACGGCTTCTTGTTGCACGCCGGTGATTGCGCGGAATCGTTCGCGGAGTTCACCGCCGACAACATCCGCGACAAGCTCAAGGTCATTCTGCAGATGTCGGTCGTGCTGACCTATAGCACCGGGGTCCCCACCGTGAAGGTGGGAAGGATCGCGGGTCAGTTCGCCAAGCCGCGTTCGTCGCCCATCGAGAAGCGTGACGGTGAGGAGCTCCCGTCGTACTTCGGCGACATCGTCAACGACTTCGCGTTCGACGCGATCTCCCGCCGGCCGGATCCGCAACGCATGCTGCGCGGCTACAACCAGGCGGCCGCGACGCTCAACCTCCTCCGCGCCTTCACGAAGGGCGGATTCGCCGACCTCAACCGCGTGCACCAGTGGAACCTCGAGTTCCTCGCGTCGCGGCGCGAGGGTCGTCGCTACGAAGAGGTGGCCGACGGCATCGAGCGCGCGTTGCACTTCATGGCCGCGTGCGGGATCGACCTCGCCCACGAGGCGCAGCTGCACGAGGTCGACTTCTACACGTCGCACGAGGCGCTGATCCTCGGATTCGAAGAGGCGCTGACCCGCCGCGACAGCCTGACCGGCGACTGGTACGACTGCTCCGCGCACCTGCTCTGGATCGGGGACCGCACCCGCCAGGTCGACGGCGCGCACGTCGAGTTCCTCTCCGGAGTGCAGAACCCGATCGCCGTGAAGCTCGGTCCCGACGCGTCTCCCGACGAGGTGCTCGCGCTCTGCCGGCGCCTCGATCCGGGCCGTGAGCCCGGCCGACTCGTCCTGGTCAGCCGTATGGGCGCGGAGCGGCTCGCCGAGAACCTCCCCCCACTGCTGCGCGCGGTCACCCGCGCCGGCCATCCGGTGGTGTGGGCGTGCGACCCGATGCACGGCAACACCTACGCGCACGAGAGCGGCTACAAGACCCGCCACTTCGACGCGGTCATGCACGAGGTCGAGCAGTTTTTTGTCGCGTGCCGTGCCGCTGATGTCTGGCCGGGCGCGGTGCACGTCGAGCTGACGGGCGACGACGTGACCGAATGTCTGGGCGGCGGCGACGACGTGCGGGGCGAGCAGCTCGAGAACAAGTACGAGACGCGGTGCGACCCGAGACTCAACGCCCGGCAGTCGCTCGACCTCGCGTTCCGGCTCGCCGAGCTGGTACGGCGCTGAGTGCGCAGTCCGACGCGTTGCCCGTCGTAAACCGCCGCGCGGGCGCTCCCGGTGGGTACGGGAGGGCCGATGCATTGTCATACGCTCGGGCAGTGACGAGGGGCGACGAACCGCCCCCGAAAGAGGTGCGTTCACAATGACGACCGACGCGACGCCGGCCCGGTCCCGCCTCGCGGAGCTCGGCCCCAACGCCGGGCTCATCGACGAGATGTACCGGCTGTATCGCGAGAACCCGAATGCCGTCTCCGCGGGCTGGCGCGAGTTCTTCGCCGACTACCAACCGAGATCCGAAGTGACGGGCAGCACGCCCGTCGTGACCGCCGCGCCCCCGATCGGCGCGCCCGTGGCCGGCGCGACCCAGGCCGCGCCGGCGCCGGCAACCGCTGCGGCGACCACACCGACCAAGGCACCGGCGGGCTCGGACGGACGCTCGCCTGTGGTACTCGAGGGGGAGGCGACCCAACCGCTGCGGGGCGCCTCGGCCCGCATCGTCGAGAACATGGAAGCCAGCCTCGGCGTGCCGACGGCGACCTCTGTCCGCACCCTGCCCGCCAAGCTGCTGGAGATCAACCGCCAGATCCTGAACAACCAGCTCGCCCGCGACCGCGGCGGCAAGGTCAGCTTCACGCACCTGATCGGCTTCGCGGTCGTACGCGCGTTGCGGAGCGTGCCGCGGATGAACGCGAGCTTCGGCGTCGTCGACGGGACTCCGAGCGTCGTACGCCACGAGCACGTCAACCTCGGTCTCGCGATCGACCAGCAGAAGTCCGACGGCAGCCGCACGCTGCTCGTGCCGAACATCAAGCAGGCGGACACCCTCGACTTCGCCGCGTTCCATGCCGCGTACGAGGACCTCGTCCGCCGGGCGCGCACGAACCAGCTGACGCTCGAGGACTTCGCGGGGACGACCGTCTCGCTGACGAACCCGGGAACGATCGGCACGCTGCATTCCGTCCCGCGCCTCATGCCCGGCCAGGGTGTGATCGTCGGCGTCGGCGCGATCACCTACCCGCCCGAGTACGAAGGCGCCGATCCGCAGACCCTCGCCGAGATCGGCATCAGCAAGACGGTCACGCTCACGAGCACCTACGACCACCGCATCATCCAGGGTGCGGAGTGCGGCGAGTTCCTCGCCAAGATCCACGATCTGCTGCTGGGCGGCGACGCCTTTTACGACGAGATTTTCGCGAGCTTCGGAGTGCCGTACGAGCCGGCGCGGTGGTCGCCCGATCGGAGTCCGCTCGA
>JAUZEI010000574.1 GCA_030839105.1 Actinomycetota bacterium | reverse complement strand
TTGTGAGCGCGTGCTCCGGCCGGTGCACACGACCGTCGCACCGGCTTCGCCCAGCGCCGCGGCGATCCCGCGTCCGGCGCCCCGCGTTGCGCCCGCGACGACCGCGATCCGACCCCGGAGCACGTCTCGATCGGGAACCGGTTCCATAGTCGGGGTCATGCTTGCACGCTCCCCGGGATCACGTCACCGGACGAGGGCACAAGTTCGTTCTGGCCGATTCCGAGCGGACTTGCGAGCAACGGGGGCGCTCTGCGCGACGGTCCGCCGGCGTTTAGCGTGCGGCCGTGACCCGAGCGCGCGACGACCACGATCCCGACGCCGAGGTCAGGTTGCCACTGGGAGTCCTCCCCGCGACGAACGGTGAGTACGTCCCTCCGCCACCGACGCGTCACGACCACGAGGTCGAGAGATCCGCGCTCGCATGTGCCGACGAGGCGGCTCAGCGCGCCGGGATGGATCGGCGACGTTTCCTGCAGACGGCGGGTGGCGTCGCGGCGGTGCTTGCGACCATCGATCTCGCGGCCTGCAGCTCCTCGGCTCCGCGCGCCACGCCCGTCCCGAGCTCGCGCGCGACGTCGACCTCGCGCTCGACGGCGACTTCGGGTCCGGGTGGCTCGTTCACCGTCCCTCCTCCGCACGATGTGCAGGCGTGCGAGCACGCATTGGCGGGCAACGGCGAGTTCGTCGTCGACGTACATACGCATCACGTGATGCCCGACGGACCCTGGACGAAGAACGCGCCCGACACGGTGCAGCTGGTACTCGGCATGGTTCCGTCGTGCGGCGCCTCGAACCGGCTCGAATGCGCGAGCCGCGCCGCCTACCTGCACGACCTGTTTCTCGCGAGCGACACGACGGTCGCGATGCTCTCGGACGTTCCGAGCTCGGGTGCCGCGGACGCTCCGGTACCGTTCCTCGATCAGCTCGGGACGCAGCAGCTCGCGGCACAACTCACGCACGGCGGTGCACCGCGGGTGCTGGTGCACAACGTGATCGCACCGAACTTCGGTGATCTCCGGGCCCGACTCGACGAGATGGAGTCGGCCGCGACGACCGGGAACGTCGCGGCGTTCAAGGTGTACACCGCGTGGGGACCGAACGGCCGAGGCTTCGCGCTCGATGATCCCGCGGTGGGGCTTCCGGTCATCCAACACGCCTACGACCTCGGCGTGCGGACATTCATCGCGCACAAGGGATTGCCGCTGGTCCGGTTCGACGCGGCGCATAATCGGCCGGCCGACATCGTCGCCGCGTCCCGCATCTTTCCCGACATGCAGTTCGTCGTCTTCCACGGGGCTTGGGACAAGAACCATGTGGAGGGTCCGTACGATCCGAACGCGGCGGTCGGCATAGACACATTCCTGCGCGCACTCGACGACCACGGGGTTCCACCCAATGACAACGTGTGGGTCGACGTCGGAACCGTCTGGCGCGAGGTGCTGCGCGACCCGACGACTGCGGCCCACACGCTCGGCAAGCTCCTGAAGCGCGTCGGCCGCCGGCGCGTGCTCTGGGGCACGGACGCGATCTGGTACGGGTCGCCGCAGACGCAACTGCAGGCGTTTCGCGCATTCACCATCTCGCACGAGTTCCAGGACCTCTTCGGGTATCCGGCGTTAACCGACACGGTCAAGAGCGACGTGCTCGGGCTCAACGCGGCGCGCCTCTTTCATCTCGACGTGCACGCCTCCCGCTGCGCGCTCGCAACCGATCCGCTCACCAGCGCGCGCACGACCGCGGCGCACCTCCGCGCCGACGGTGCACTGCCCGCCGCCGCTCGGCCGAACGGCCCGTCGACCAGGCGCGAGATGTTGCAGTGGCTCGCGGCGCCGGCCACCCGCTGGACACCGCTCTAACGCCTGCGGGCGCGGTCAGGTGTCCGGGCTCGGTTTGAGCTGAATCCAGGTTGCGCGTGCGACCGCGCACACCCGCGCGTCCGCGTCGTAGATCGCGCTTGCGGAGAACATCTTCCGTCCGTCGCGTCCGAGCAGCCAACTCATGATCACGTGCGGTGTGCCCGGTGCCGGCTCGCGATCGATGCGCGCTGCGATACGACCCAGGACATGTGGGGGCGGTGCGTCGTCGTCGAGATAGATCAGCGCCGAGCTCGGGCAGTCGAGCGCGGCCCAGATGATCGGGGCAGCGGTCTCGGTCGGTGTCCAGGTTGTGGCGAACAAGTCGGTTCCCGGCACTCGGCCCGCGAACAATCTGAGCCCGTCGCTCTCGTGACGATCGGGTCCGCACGCGAAGCAGGTGGGGAACGGATGACGATCGCGATCGCGCATCGGCGACGACAAGGTCGCGGCTTGGGCGCGCGCGAAATCGACGGCGGCCGGCGTCTCGATGTCGACCGTCGTGGCCGACGCGTCCGCGATCAGTTCTTCGCCGTCGAGGAGACGGACCAGGTCGCCGACGCGGTCAACGGTCAGCGGCCGGTCGAGCGGAGGCGCACGCCGCAGGGTCACCTCCGCGGGACCGTGCACGAACTCGGCGAGCGTGCCGGCCGTGTACCCGCCGTTGGCGCTGTCGGGCGGTCCACAGAAGCGCTGCAAAAAGGTCACCATCGCGCACACGCGCCCATCTTGGCATTCCGCGCGTTCCGGCATGCCGTGCTCGGTCGCGTCCGGTCAGCCGAAGGTGATGCGGACGCTACGGAGGGCGTGGGGCGGGACGCGGAATCCGACCTCGCGCCCCTGGTGCATCACGTGGTAGTCGACGGGTTGCTCATCGAGGCCGACGGGCCGGGCCCGGCGCACATCGAGGCCGAATCGCAGGTTCACGTCTTCGGACTCGTCGGTGGGATTCAGCACGCGCACCACGACGCGATCGCCGTCCTCTGCGGGCTTGCAGGCCGAGATCACGCAGTGGCGTGCGTCGAGCTCCAGCAACGACGCGCCGCTCTCGAGCAGTGGCGTCTCGGCGCCGAGCACGCCGCGCATCCCGATCTCGGCGGCGCGCGCGTCGGCCGCGTCCCGGGCGAGTGTGACCGTCGCGGCCTCGCGCCCCTGCGTCTGCGCGCCGGGTGCGAGCATCTCGGGCCCGGCCGGCATCGGACGGGTCCGCAACTCGATGCGCGCGAGGGCGCCGACGCTGCGCACGAGCGTGACGAGCACGTCTCCGCCGGGTGTGACCTCGGCCTCCGGCAGTCCCGGCGCGCCCACGAAGAGGGCATTCGCCCCGATCCAGCCCTGTTGGGGGAAAGTGCGGGGCGCGGGGTGGATCCAGCCCGTGTCGTCGGCGGTTGCCGACGAACGGCGCACGGTGTCGAACGTTGTGGCGACCTCGAACGTGGGCGCCGGGGCGCCGGTGGGGAAGCGAAGCCGCAACCGGTGATCGGGTGCACGGTTGTCGAGCGCGACCTCGCAGCGTACGAACGGCACCCCCGGCGCGACGCACGCCTCGACGACGAGTGTGCCGATATCAGCAAGCTCGCGCGTGACCTTGAGCCGCGCGATGCCCGACTTGTGGCGCGTGCGTTCGACGCTGAGCGACCGAACCTCGACCTCGCGCACGGGATCCGGATCGCAGTCGTAGGAATCTCCCCGGTCGACCGCGTCCTCGATGGCGAAGAGGTCGTGGTAGGTGCGGTCGCCGAGAGTGACCGACAGCGACCCGTCGTCGGCGACGACGACTCGCACATCGCCGGCGTCGATCGCGCGCCGGTCGTCGACCTCGTCGAGAGATGCTCGGGCCGGCTCGACCCTGTAGCGACGACATCCGAAGGCGGGGACGTCGACCGCGACGAACTCGACATCGAGCCCGCCGAGTCCGGGCAGGAAACGGACGCGTGTCGGATCGTCGCTCGATACGAGACGGGCCGGACGGCCGTCGACGGTGACGCCGCGGAACGACGGCATCGACAGCGGATGCATGTCGAAGCGGGTCAGGCTCGCGGACCACGGCGGGAAGCCCTCGAGCGGTATCCGCACGACGTCGGTACGGCGCGTCGCCGACGAGTTGAACACGACGACCGCCTGCGTCTCGGTCGACGGCGTGTCGCGGACATCGTTCCGACCCGCGATCCGCTCGAGCGCGCGTTGCAGGGTTGCGTTACCGAGGCCTTCGGCATCGTCGTAGCGGGCGACCATCCGCTCGTGCACCGGATCGATCGAGCACCCACAGATGGAATCGTGCGCCTGGTTGCAGAGCAGCGCGCGCCACGCCTGATCGAGCGCAGGCCGCTCGTCGGCGAGGCCGAGCGCGTGCCCGAACGCGGCCCACGGTTCGGCCCACGTCGTGAGCAACGTCTCGACCGCGCGGTTGCGCAGCTTCAACGGCATCCGCGCGGACCACACTCCGGGCAGCAGGTTCGAGGTGCGGGCACCCATCAGATCACCGCAGAATTCGACGAGCGTCGACGCCTCGGGGAGCCGGGTCGCGGCCTCGTCGAGGAGGACGCGCTCGGCGCCGATGAGCGCGGCGACGTCGGCGGTCGAACGGTCGGGCGGGAGGTGGTCGAACCCGTTCATCAACAACACGGGATCACCACCCGCGGCGACGATGCGATCGATCACCGGCCGCAGGCGAGCCACGGTTGCCGCGAGGTCGCCGTCGGCGTCGAGTCCACCGGCCGAGAAGTAGCCCTCGGGCAGCTGCCAGGCGCGCACCGACGAACCGTCGGGCGCACACCACCGGTAGAGCGGCCCCAGCTTGTCGAGCTCGGCGCCGTTCCCACGCCAATATACGAACGGGTCGAGGCCGAAGCCCGCGAGGATCTGCGGGAGCTGGGCGGGGTGACCGAAGGAGTCGGGTACATAGCCGACCGCCGACACGGGTCCGAGCGCGCCCGCGACCGCTCGCCCGTGCAACAGGTTGCGCACATGGGTCTCGCCCGCCGGCAACAACGAGTCGGGCTGCACGTACCACGGTCCGGCCGCGAGCCGACCGGCGGAAAGCCCGGCGACGAGCTCGTCGCGTCGGTGCGGTCGGACCGCGAGATAGTCCTCGAGCACGATGGCCTGGCCGTCGAGGACGAAGCGGTAACCGGGGTCGGCGGTCACCAGGTCGAGCACCGCGTCGATCGCGTCGACGAGCCGGCCGCGGAACACCTCGAACGGCCGGTACCACTCCCTGTCCCAGTGGAAGTGGGAGACGAGCAGGAGCTCGCGCGTCACACCGAGATGACGTAGTTGCCGAGACCGTCGAGGATCGCAGTTGCGTCCGGCGGGAGCACCACCACCGTGAACGGCTCTTCGATGAGCGCGGGACCGACGACGGTGGCGCCTTCACCGAGACGCGTTCCGTCGTAGACCGGCGTGTCGACGAAACCCTCGCCCCAGTACGCGGAGCGCGTGCCGCTCCGCGCCTGCGTGGCGTCGGCGAGGGCACCTGTCTCGGCGAGATGGTCCGGCTTGGGCGTGGTACCGCGCGCGATCACGCGCACACCGCGCATGAGCGGTTGCTGCGAACGGAAGCAGAAGCCGCGCTCGGTCTGGTGCTGGTCGTGGAACCGCTCGGCGAGATCGAGCAACTTGGCGCTGTCGATCGCGGTGCCTTCGGGAACCGGCACGCTCATGTCGAGGTTCTGGCCCGGGTAACACATCTGCGCGTAGAGCCTGCGCTCGACGTCGACCGCGGCCACGCCCGTCGGGTCGAGCTCCTTGTCGACCTCCTGCAGGAGATCGGTCAGGAGATCGCGCACCCGGGCGAGGTCGACCTGCGAGAGGGGAGTGACGTACGAGCGGACGAGGTCGACGACGTAGTCGGCGACGAGCACACCGAGCGCGCTGAACGCGGGCGCGGCCTTGGGCACGACGATGCGGTCGACGCCCAACTCCCGCGCGATGGCAGCGGCGTGGACCGCACCGTTGCCGCCGAACGCGATCAACGCGAGCGTGCGCGGGTCGGCGCCGTGACCGGCGAGCACCTTGCGGGTGGCATTGGCCATGTTGGAGTTGACGATCCGTTCGATACCCCACGCCGCGTCGGTGACGTCGATGCCGAGCGGGTCGGCAACGTGCGTTGCGATCGCAGTGCGTGCGGCCGGGACGTCGAGATGCATGCGACCTCCCGCGAAACCGTCCACGGGCAGGTAGCCCAGCACCGCGTCGGCGTCGGTCACGCTCGGGCGCGTGCCGCCGCGCCCGTAGCACGCCGGACCGGGAACCGAGCCCGAGGATTCCGGACCGACGAGCAGCGCGCCCTGCCGGACACGCGCGATCGAACCGCCGCCCGCACCGACGCTCTGCACGTCGACCATGGGCAGGCCGATGTAGTACCGGTAGCGCCAGTTCCAGTCGGTCTTGATCTCCGGTTGGCCGCGCCGGACGAGACAGATGTCGAAGCTCGTGCCGCCCATGTCGACCGCGACGAAGTCGCCGATACCGGCCGCCCGGGCCGCGACGGTCGCACCCATGACGCCGCCGGTGGGACCGCTTGCGAGCAGGGTCACGGCGCGTCGGGAGACGTAGTCGGGCGGCATGACGCCGCCGGTCGACTGCATGATCAGGAGCGGGCCCAGGTATCCCGCGCGCCGTAGCTTGTCCTGGAGGTTCTGGGTGTAGGTGGCGATGCGGGGCGCGACGTAGGCGTTGACGAGCGTGGTCGACACCCGTTCGAACTCGGGACCGCGCGGCATCACCTCGTGCGAGAGCGAGATGTGCTCGACGTCGGGGAACTC
>JAUZEI010000570.1 GCA_030839105.1 Actinomycetota bacterium | reverse complement strand
CGTGGCGACGTCGGTCGAACCGCCGTTGCCCGACTGGTCGTGGGAGATGAAGCGGTCCGCGTACCACGCCTGATCGGGCGACGTCGCGATCAACGCGACCTTGAGGCCGAAGCGCGAGAGCGCGGCTGCATAGTTCGCCGCGACCTCCTCGTGCGCGTCGCCGTGCGGGGTGCTCACCATGATCGCCTTGGGAAGCCGATCGGTGGCGATCGACGTCGCGGCCAGTCCGCGGTACGCCTCGGCGACGTTCGAGAGCGGGTTGGAGAGAATGACGTAGTCGCTGTCGGTCGAGGACGGCACAAGCGACAGCACGGGCGCGGCGAACGCGGCGGCCGCCGCCCGCGGGTCGCGGATGCGGCGATCACGGCGGTCGACTGCAACCGCAAGGCCGACGCCGAGCACGAGGCCGCCCAGAAGTCCGGCGGCTGCCGGCAACGTCGTCGGACGGGACGTGGTCAGCGGGACCGCCGGGTTCGTCGCCACGACGGTGGCAAACGCGTCCGGAGTGACCTGCGTCTGCGCGAGCTCCGCGCTCTTGTCGGCGAGGGTGGCGATCTGATCCAAGAGCCGAGGCCGTTGGTACGCGAGCTTCAAGATGAACGGCGAGGCATTGTCGGGTATCGGCGGCTTTGCGAGCGCGCCATTCGCGGAGCTCGCCTGCGGGTTGGTGGAGTTGAGACCGAAATCGTGATCGAGGCGTTGGATCCCGCCGTAGATTCTCGGCAGAAGCTTCGCCAGCCTCAGGTCGACGGAGCGCAGCTCGGCGCTGAAGCGTGTGATGTCGCGATAGATGTTGCCGCGCTGTTTCAGGATCGACGCCGCCGACGCTTTTCTCCGCGCGTCGGCAAACGCAATGCCCCAGCCTCGTGCCACCTGATTCGCAAGCGCACGGGTGGGGGCCGTGACAGTGAGCGAGATGAAGTGCGTGTCCGGGAGGAGGCGAGCTGCCCAGCTGATGGTGCGCGTGTTCGCCGGGACACCCGCGGCCTTCAGCGCCGCCGCCCGCGTGGCGTTCGTCAGAGCAAGCTTCGTGGCTCCGTTTGTCGCGATGATCGGGGCCGCAGTCACCGTCGTCTGGTTGGAATTGCTCTTGCTCTTCTTGGTGGGAGCGGCGTTCCCCGGCGCGATCTGCACGGTGTCGGACGCGCGGTACCGCACAGGAGGCTTGTCGTGCAGGCGCGAGTACAAGAAGATCCCCACGCCGATGCAGGACAGGAGGAAGACACCTGCCACGAGCCGCCACCGTCGCCGAACGGCGCGGAAGACGTCATCAAGAGTCAGGACTTCGCCTCCAGGTCGCGGCCAGTCCGGAAGGCCAGATTTCGCCGTACTTCCACGACGTCCGATCCCCCCACGAACTCGGGTCTCCGTACCGAATCCACAATACTACTGTGCGTGACCCGCGGACAGCATGCATCGGGAACTGTGACAAATGCGCCCGCGCGCGTGTTGTGGCTGATCAAAGGACTCGGGGCGGGTGGCGCCGAAAGACTCGTCGTACACAGCGCCCGGCGCCGCGACCGAAATGTGGTAAAGCCACAAGTGGCCTACCTCCTGGCGCACAAGCGCGCCCTGCTGGGCGAGCTGGCGGAGACCGAGGTGAGCGCGACGTGCCTGGGCGCCCGCGCGTCTTGGGACCCGCGGTGGATCGTCGGACTGCGCCGGCTCTGTCGCGCCGAGCGCTTCGACGTCGTCCACTCCCACTCCCCGATCACGACCATCGGGGCCCGGATTGCACTGCGCAGTATCCCCCGCCGGGACCGACCCCGGCTCGTCACCACGGAGCACAACGTGTGGGCCAGCCACGCCGCCGTCACCCGCCGGGCCGATGCCGCGACCGCACGCGGCGACGAGGTCCACCTTGCGGTGTCGGAGGCGGTTCGCGCTTCCATGCCCGACCGGCTCCGATCGTCGACACGCGTCATCCAATACGGCGTCGACGTCGCCGCGATCCGGGCCGCCGCGCCCGGAAGGGACGAGGTGCGGCGATCGCTCGGCGTCGCGTCCGACCAGGTGCTGATCGGCACCGTCGCCAACCTCCGCGCCACCAAGGGTTACCCCGACCTGCTCGCCGCGGCTGCCAAGGTGCTCCCCCGAACGACCGGAGTCCGGTTCGTGGCCCTCGGGCAGGGACCGATGCAGCAGGCGCTTCACGAACAGGCGGCTCGGCTCGGCCTCGGCGAGCGCTTCCGCTTCCTCGGCTACCGGTCCGACGCGATCGCCGTCATGGCGGCATTCGACATCTTCTGTCTCGCGTCGCTGCACGAAGGACTGCCCGTCGCCCTGATGGAGGCGTTGGTGCTCGGCATCCCCGTCGTCGCGACCGACGTCGGCGGCACCGGCGAGATCGTCACCGATGGTCGCGAGGCGGTCCTCGTACCCGCCGGAGAACCCGACCGGCTCGCCGCAGCATTGATCGCGCTGGTGGACGATCCCGCGCGCCGACGAGAAATGGCCGCCGCGGCCCACACTCGCGGCGACGCGCTCGACGTGGGCCGCGCGATCCGCGACGTCGAGGCCGTCTATCGAGAGGAGTTCCGCCCGTGACCGCGGAGACGTCGATCGTGTCGAGACCGGCGACCGACGACGAGCGCCCCGATGTGATGCGGCTCCTCGAGGCTTCCCTCGGCTGGGATCTCGCATCCGGCCTCGCCGACTACTTCGAGTGGAAGCATCTCGACAATCCCTTCGGCCGTTCCCCGGCATGGGTCGCGCTCGACGGCGAACGCATCGTCGGCTTCCGCACCTTCTTGCGTTGGGAGTTCGAAGGTCGCGACCGGAACGTGCAGCGGGCGGTGCGCGCGGTCGACACGGCCACGCATCCCGAGTACCAGGGGCGCGGGATCTTCCGGTTGCTCACCCTCGCCGCGGTCCGGCAGATGACCGACGAGGGCGTGAACTTCGTGTTCAACACGCCGAACGACAAGAGCCGGCCGGGCTACCTGAAGATGGGTTGGCATCAGGTCGGGCGTCCGCCGACCTCGGTACGGCTCCGGTCGCCTCTTGGCCTCGCACGCATGTTGGCGTCACGAGTTCCCGCCGATCGCTGGCCGCTTCCCGGCGCGG
>JAUZEI010000565.1 GCA_030839105.1 Actinomycetota bacterium | reverse complement strand
GGTACCGTTCATCAACAACATGTCGCGCAGGCGCGCCGGGCCCAGCTCCTGCTCGTAGTCGCGGGCGCGTGCGACGAGCCGCTTGGCGTCGTCGGGAATGTCGCGTCCGTTGGAGTATGAGCCGTAGAGATACTCGGCGCGCACACGCGAGCCGTCGGGCGCCTGCCACCAGAAGGCGGTCTGCTCCACGGCCGCGGGTACGCCGCGCCAGACGACCGCGTGCTCGAAACCCGCGAGGCGCAACAGCTGCGGCATCTGCGCGACGTGACCGAACATGTCGGGCAGGTAGCCGACGTCCATCACGCCACCGAGCTCGGAGCCACGGGCGATGCCGTACTGGAGGTCGCGAACCATCGTCTCGCCCGAGACCATGAACTCGTCCATGAGGACCATCCACGGTCCGATCGCGAGCCGGCCCGAGCTCGCGAGCCGGGCGAGGGCGGGGGCGGCTTCGGGTCGGACCGCGAGGTAGTCGTCGAGGACGGCGGTCTGGCCGTCGAGCAGGAACCGGGAGTACGACAGGTCGGACTCGAGCATCGGCAACAGCGCGTCGAGCAGCCGGACGAGGCGGAGCCGGAAGGTCTGGAACGGCGAGTACCACTCGCGATCCCAATGCGTATGCGGGACGATGGCTACACGCGTCGGCATGCTTTCGACGCTAGTAGGGCCACACCGACGACGGTGCGCCGCCCCGACATGACCTAGGCGAGCGCGTTCTTGAGCCGATTGAGAGCTTGGCCGGCGAGCGCGATCAGGCTGCCGACCCCCGAGGTGGCTCCGCCGCTCGCGCGGACCTCGATGACGAGATCGCCCTGGCGGATCCAGACGATGTTGACGACATTGCCCGCGGTGGCGCCGACCGAGACGCCGATGCCGAGGGCGCCGTTGGCGGTGTCGATCCCGGCCGCGATCTGCTCGGTCGGGATCGACATGTAACCCGGACACCGGATGTCGCCGCGCACCGCGTCGAGATAGGCGCTCGAGGTCCCGGGGAAGTCGCGGAGCGCCTCACGAACCATGGCCGCGTTCGGGCCGATGAACTCCGTCCGCGCGATCGTCGACGCGGGCACTGCGGCCGCGGCCACGGTCCCGGCGCACCGGCCGTCGTCGGCCGGCCCCGGAGTCACGGATCGGAATCCCGGCGGCAAGTCGTCGATCCGGAGCAGCGCGCCTGCGAGCTGTCGGGCCGAGTAGGTAAAGCGGTTCCCGGACGGCGTGGTGGTCGTGGTGGTCGAGGGTCGGGCCGGCGCGGGCGTCGGAACGGTCGAGCGCGGAACCGCCGTAGTGGTCGGCGCGCGCGGGGTGCGAGCGCTTCGCGTCCCGCGGTTGTGGCCGCCGCCGCACGCCGTCGCCGAAACGATGGCGACGAGCGCGACTACCGGCAACCGACTCATGGTCACCAGACGCTCGACGGCCTGGTCCGGGTCCGCCGGCCGGGACTCACGCGCCGGGATTCACGCGTCGGCACTCAGGCCGGATCCTCCTCGCCCGCGATCCACCGGTAGCCGATCCCGGGCTCGGTCAGGATGAGGCGGGGATGGGCGGCGTCGTCACCGAGCTTCTTGCGGAGCTGCCCGACGTAGACACGTAGGTAGTTGCTTTCGCTGCCGTAGCCCTGACCCCAGACCTCGCGCAGCAGGAACTCCTGGGTGAGCAGCTTGCCAGGGTGACTCACGAGCAGTTCGAGCAGCGCGAGCTCGGTGCGGGTCAGGTGCACGGGCGTGCCGTCGAGCGTGACGCGGCGCCGCGCGAGGTCGATCTCCACGTCGTCGACCTGCACGAGCGTCGGGACGGGATTCGACTGCGGCACGCGCCGCAACGTCGCGCGCACCCGGGCGAGCAGCTCCTCGGTGTCGAACGGCTTGGTGACGTAGTCGTCGGCCCCTGCGTCGAGGGCCCGGATCTTCTCCGACTGCCGGTGATGTGCGGTGAGGACGATGACGGGCATCGCCGAGAACGCGCGCACACGCCGGAGCACTTCGAGCCCGTCGATGTCAGGGAGTCCGAGATCGAGCACCATGAGATCGGGAGTCCCGCCCGACGCGACGACCACCGCGTCCTGTCCGGTGGCGACGTCGAGAACGTGGAGGTCGCGACTGCGCATCATCGTGCGCAGCGCGCGCCGGAGTGCGGGATCGTCCTCGACGAGCAAGATGGTTGTCACGCGGCGCGGGCCTCCCGCGGAAACGTACACACGAACGTGGCACCCCCGCCGGAGGTCTCCTCGTAGCGCACGGAACCGCCGTGCGCGAAGACGAGCGCGCGGACGATGGCCAGACCGAGCCCGGTACCCGAGCGATCGGGACGGGTCTCGGCACTCTGGAACTCCTCGAAGATGCGCGCGTGCGCCTCGGCCGGCACGCCCGGACCGTGATCGGAGACGCGCAGCTCGATCTCGTCGGTCTCGCGCAGTGCGTGGGCGCCGACGAGGATCTCCGAGCCGGGAGGCGCGAAGCGCAACGCATTCTCGAGGAGGTTGAGCAGGATCTGCTCGGCCATCGTCACGTCGAGCGATACCGACGGAAGGTCGTCGGCGACGTCGAGGCGAACTCGGTGTGCGCGCGCAATCGGTCGGAGCCGCCGCACCGCATGTTGGACGAGGTCGGCCACGTCGACCCGTTCCGGTTCGATCTCGAGCGCGCCCGCTCGGATGCGGCTCAGCTCGAGTGTGTTGCGCACGAGCCGTTCGAGACGCTCGGCCTCGTCCGAGATCGTCTCGAGCAGCTCGCGCCGTTCCTCGGGCTCGATGCGCGACCACGACGCAAGCAGCGTCCCCGCCGCCGCTTTCACCGCGGTCAGGGGTGTGCGGAGGTTGTGACTGACCGCCGAGAGGAACCCGGCGCGCTGACGACCGACCTCGGCGACGAGTCGCGCTTCGCGCACCTCTTCCTGCAACCGGAGCCGGTCGACGCCGGCGGCGAGCCCGGCGACGAGCGCTTCGAGGAGCGCGTGGTCGGCAGGCGTGAGCCTCCGGGAGGAGCGCGCGAGCAGCGTGACGCCCGGACCGTCCACGCGCACGTTGGCGCGCTCGAGCGCCGCACCGTTCGTACGGATGTCGCCGGCGATGAGGGTGCATGCGTCGAATCCGAAGAGCTGCGCGAGCGCGTCGGCCGCGCTGTGCAGCGCGTCGTCGACGTCGGCGCCACTGAGCAAGCGGTTCGTGAGGTCGAGCCGTACCCTGGCTTCGGCTTCGCGCTGGATCGCGGTGGCGCGCAACGTCGACAGCCTTTGCACGATCCAACCGACGAGCGCGGCCGACGCCGCGAAGACGCCGAGCGCGACGACGTCGTCGGTGCGGTGAATCTTGAACGAGCCCGTCGGGTCGGTGAAGAACCAGTTCAGGGCCAGGAATCCGACGAACGCGCCCGTCAACCCCGACGCGAGCCCGAGCGTTCCGACGCCGAGGACGGTAACGAGCAACAACAGCGACGCGACGGTGAGATCGGCGTTGGCGGCGCGCGCGCCACCGGCTACCAGGCCGACCAACACGACGGCCAACGCCACTCGGACGGACAGACGTTCGTACCAAGGCATCCCGGGCACACGATCGCACGGATCGCCGCGTCGAGGCGGCATCCGGAGTGCCCGGCCGGGCGACACCCGATTACGCTCGATCGAATGCCGATGTACGCAATGCTCACGACGCTCGGTCCCGGTGGATGGGAAACGTTGCGGGAACGACCGGAACGGATACGAGAGGTCAGTTCCGAGGTGGAGGCGCTCGGTCTCACCGTGCACGCGCAGTACGCGCTGATGGGTCAGTACGACTTCTTGAACATCATCGAGGCACCCGACGAGGAGACGATGGCGAAAGCCGCGATCATGCTGGCGGCGCGGGGAACGATGCGTACGACCACGCTGCCGGCGATCCCCGTGGATCAGCTCATCGCACGACTGAAGGCCGACGGTTAGCGACGCCGGAGCGTCAGATCCACCACGTGCTGCGGCGGTTCTCCTCGCGCAGATCGTTGGCGGAGAAAGTCACCGGCAGGATCGAGCCGTCCGAGCGCCGGCGCACCTTGTACATCTCTTCGCCGGGTCCGGCCGCGCCCGCTTCCACGAGGTCGGCGACCTCGAACCCGCGGCTCCACTTGGATTCGAAGCGGCTCCGGACCTCGACGCGCGTGCCGGGTCTCACGTGTTCATGGTACGGCGCGTGTCCAGTGGTCCTGACGTGGCACAACGCGGACCGCGCGGGCGAGGCGAGTAGCGTCACCGGCTGTGATCGCGCCCTATCCGACGTTGCGCGTCGAGCGGAAATTCTGGGCCGACGGCGACCGGATCGTGGTGGGAATCGACGAGGTCGGCCGGGGATCGTGGGCCGGACCGGTGACGGTCGCGGCTGTCGTGCCCGGTGACACACACCTCGCCGGGGTGCGCGATTCGAAGTTGCTGACGCACGCCGAACGCGAGGTTGCGGCCGCAAGGGTCCGGCGTTGGGCCCGAGGTATCGGAGTCGGTCACGCGTCGCACGAGGAGTGTGACCTCGTGGGCATGACGGAGGCGCAGCGCCGGGCGGCGGGCCGCGCCCTCGTGCAACTCGCCGTGCAGGGATTCGAACCCGACCGGATCGTGCTCGACGGCAAGCACGACTACCTCGCGATGCCGCGCGTCGTGCGCACGATCGTGAAGGGCGACCAGAAGGTGTTGTCGGTCGCGGCGGCGTCGGTGATCGCGAAGACGACGCGCGACGCGATGATGGCCGAAGAGGCCGAGCACTATCCGGCATACGGCTTCGAATCGAACCGCGGCTACCCGGCGCCGCATCACAAGTGCGCGCTCGCCGGCTACGGACCGTCGGCAATCCACCGGCGGTCGTGGATCTTCATGGACTACTGCCTGTGGGGCGGGATCGCTCGCTTCGAGCGCCAGCCGACGCTCTTCTCGGGCGCGGGGTTCTCGGATGCCGGTTTCCCGGATGCCGGGCTCGCCGGTGAAGCGGATGGCTGACGGGGCCTGGGCCGGGCTGGTCGCGCACGCGCCGCAGATGCGAGAGCGGACGTTGAAGGAATTGTTCGCGACCGAGCCCGACCGTGCTGAGATGCACATCGAGGCCGCGGGCTGGTATCTCGACTACGCCAAGCACCGGGTGAGCGCGGAGACGCGCCGGCTGTTGCTCGCCCTCGTCGAAGCACGCGATCTGCGGGGTCGTATCGATGCGATGTTCCGCGGTGAGCACATCAACGTGACGGAGGACCGCGCGGTTCTCCATGTGGCGCTCCGGATGCCGGCGAATGTGCAACTCGTCGTCGACGGCGTCGACGTCGTGGCCGAGGTACACCGCGTGCTGGATCGCATGTCGGCGTTCGCGTCGGCCGTCCGCGACGGAAGTCACGTCGGCCATACGGGGCGACCGATCCGCAACGTCGTCAACATCGGCATCGGCGGCAGTGATCTCGGGCCGGCCATGGCGTACGACGCGTTGCACGCGTACAGCCGCCGCGACATGCGGATCCGGTTCGTCTCGAACGTCGATGGTGCGGATCTCATCGACGCGCTGGAAGGACTCGACGCGGCGGAGACGCTGTTCATCGTCTCGTCCAAGACCTTCACCACCTTGGAGACGTTGACCAACGCGCGCGCTGCGAGAGCATGGTTGCTCGCGGCACTGGGCGGAGACGAAGCCGCGATCGCAAAGCACT
>JAUZEI010000469.1 GCA_030839105.1 Actinomycetota bacterium | reverse complement strand
GACCTGGTGCAGCAGGTCGGCAAGCACCAGCCCGGCGTGTCGCGTCACCTCAAAATTTTGCGCGACGCCGGGTTGGTGGAGGTCCGACGCGATGCGCAGCGGCGGATGTATCGACTCCGCCCTGAACCGCTGATGGAACTCGACGCCTGGCTGGAGCCATATCGCGCCGAGTGGGCCGAAAGGCTCGACTCGCTCGAGCGGCACCTGCGACGCACCACCAAACCGATCCCCCCGAACTCAAAGGAACGCCGATGAGCGACAGCACCACTCCGCCCTACGACGGCACGTTGGAAACCAC
Source organism: Actinomycetota bacterium (assembly GCA_030839105.1). Classification (GTDB taxonomy): domain Bacteria; phylum Actinomycetota; class Acidimicrobiia; order IMCC26256; family PALSA-610; genus PALSA-610. The sequence continues at coordinate 4,267 of JAUZEI010000469.1, read as the reverse complement.
CGCCGACGGCGGAGTCATCCGATTTGAACGTCAGCTGGCCTATCCGATCCGCGACGTCTGGGACGCCATCACGAACCCCACCCGACTGGCGGATTGGTGGCTGCCGTTCGACGCGGACATCACCGTCGACCTCCGCGAAGGCGGCCAGATGGTGTTCGCCGCCACCGGTGATGAGCCCATCACGATCACGTGCACCATCCTGCGCGTCGAGCCACCGATGCTCCTCGAGCACACCCACACCGATCCCGGCTCCTTCATGCGGTGGGAGCTCGAACCGGTCGACGGTGGATGTGTTCTGCGGCTCAGCCACTTCGTCACCGACACCGTTGCCGCGATCGACAACTGCTACGTCGTGGGACTGCACGCGTCCCTTGCACGGCTGTCGCCGTGCCTCGCCGGTCGCCCCATCGCTTGGGACTGGGATGGATTCGCGGACGCTCAGGCGCACTACGCCAGCATTGGACTGGCATCCGCGGCGAGCGCGCCGTGACGACACGTCAGCTGCTCCGGGTGCAGTGCTTCGCGGTGTCGCTAGATGGGTTCGGTGCCGGTGAAGGTCAAACACTCGAGAAGCCCTTCGGGCACGCCGACCCAGCCGACTTCATGTCGTGGGCCGGCGCCACCGCAAGCTGGGTCAACCGAGCCGACCCCGGCGGGAGCCGCGGGCTCGACGACTACTTCACCCGCGACATGCCGCGCAACATCGGCGCCGAGATCATGGGGCGGAACAAGTTCGGACCCGAGCGCGGACCGTGGAAGAACCACGACTGGACGGGTTGGTGGGGAGACACTCCGCCCTTCCACACACCTGTGTTCGTACTCACCCACCACGAGCGCCCCTCGTTCGCGCTCGCCGACACCACGTTCCACTTCATCGACGCAACACCCGCCGAAGCGCTCTCGCAAGCACAGCAGGCCGCGGGCCGCATGGATGTACGTCTTGGTGGCGGCGTCGCAACCATCCGCGAGTTCCTCGAAGTCGACCTCGTCGACACGATGCACATCGCCGTCGCCCCGATCGAGCTCGGACGAGGCGAACGCCTTTGGGCATCCCACAGCGAACTGCTCGACCGCTTCCATCTGGACTCAGTGCCCAGCCCCAGCGGAGTGACACACCTGCTCTTCTGGCGGAGGTAGCCATCACCCGACCGACGACAGATCGAAGCTGCCGGCGCTCACGCCACCGCCACCCGGAGTCCCGACGCGACGCGCGCTGCACTCACCCCCATCCGAGGGGCACGCGACCCGACCATCACCGGAAGCGACGGCTTGGACGCGGGCCCGCCTCCGCGGGGCATTGGCTGCAGTGACTGTGCAGCTGTAGGTCTTTCCCGTTGTCAGCATCGCAACCGTGATCGGACTCGCCGCCTTCGACGCCACCTGTGTGGTCCGGCCGTTCGATGACGTGCAGGTCGCCGTGAACTGCTGACCACGCTGCCGTTGTTCGCACCTGGAGTGAAGGAGACGACGACAGATCCTGTCGCGGCTCTTCATCCTTAACTATCCTTGACTAATTGATTCCGGGCGGCTCTACCGAGCACTTCGCCCCCAACCGCGCTGCGCGTCCTTTCAGGTACGTCTTTTCTCTGTCGCTCTGCGCGAGTTCCGCGGCGGCGAGAAAGCCTGATCGGGCGACGTCGTCGTCGCCGAGCAGTTCGACAAGGTGCGCACGGACCGCGTGAAGCCGGTGACTGGAGGCGAGCCGTTCGTCGTCGTCAAACACGGCGAGCCTGGCGAGACCAGCATCCGGGCCGCGCACCATCGCGAGAGCGACCGCATGACCCAGGGAGGCCATCGGATTCGGGCTGATCGCGTGAAGTACCTCGTACAGGGCCAGGATCTGCGCCCAGTCGGTCTCGAGACCGGTTGGCGCTTCGGCGTGCAGAGCGGCGATCGCCGCCTGCACCTGATACGGCCCGAGCGGCAGGCGGGCGAGGCTGTCCTCGATCAGAGTCACTCCTTCGTCGATGGACGCCCGATTCCAAAGCGCCCTGTCCTGGTCGGCCAGCGCGATCAGGGTGCCATGCTCTGTCGTGCGCGCGGCGCGACGCGAATCGACCAACAGCATCAGCGCAAGGAGTCCCGCCGTCTCGCCGTCATCAGGCACGAGTGCCAACAGGAGGCGAGCGAGTCGGATGGCTTCGGTCACCAGTTCGACGCGCTGCAACTCCGGGCCGGAACTCGCGAGGTACCCCTCGTTGAACACGAGGTAGAGGACGTGCTGGACAGCGCGGAGCCGATCGCCGCGCTCGGCCGCGATCGTCCCGAACGGCTCGCCCGATTGCCGGATCTTGAGCTTCGCACGGGTAATGCGCTGGGCCATGCTCGCTTCGCTCACGAGAAACGCCCGCGCGATCTGTGCCGTCGTGAGTCCCCCAACGGCACGGAGGGTGAGGGCGATCTGAGAGATGGGCGTGAGCGCCGGGTGGCAGCAGAGGAAGAGAAGGTCGAGCGTGTCGTCGTGGGACTCACCGATCGGTGCGTCCGCCGCCTGCAACTCGCGAAGGGAGAGTTCCGCCGCCTCTTCGCGGCGAACCCGCGCCAGATCTCTGCGCAACTGGTCGATCACCCTTCGGCGGGCGACAGTGATCAGCCAGGCCGCCGGGTCTTGCGGGACACCGGCAGACGGCCACGCCGCGTATGCGGCGAGCATGGCCTCTTGCACGGCGTCCTCGCAGGTCTCGAAATCGCCTCCGCGCCGCACGAGCGCACCGAGCACGTAGGGGGCCACGTGCCTCAGCAGGCGCTCGACTTCGGCGTCGCGCTCCACCTCAGTGCCTGGGCTGCGAGGCCATCTGGCGGACCTCGACCAGTCCGAACTCAGCTTCGGCGAGCTTGCTCGCGATCTCGGTCGCCCGATCCACGCTGTCACACTCGACGATGTAGTAGCCGGCCACGATCTCCTTGATCTCGACGAACGGTCCGTCGGTCACCTCTGACACGCCGCCCTTCGTGCGCACGATCTTGGCGTTCTCGGCCGGCAGCTCGTTCGTGTCCACGAATTCGCCGGTGTCCTTCAGCTCGTGCTTCAGAGCGTCGTGAGCGGCCATCAGGGCGGCGAACGAGTCGGGGGTCATCTTGCTCCAGCCTTCGACATTGCCGTAGATCAAAATCATGTACTTCATGGTCACATCCTCGCTTTGGGGTACCTGTATGGCACCCATCACTCATGGGTCGGAGCCGGTCGCCGATTCTCTACATCGCGCCAGCGGAGTTGCGTCGGCTGTTCGAAGGGCCGGTCTGTCGGGCGAGCGGTGCGAAGCAGAAACGCGCCGCGGAGAGGGCTCCGGCTGCGCCCGGACGCTGGTAGCGATGACGATCGGCGCGACGCGCCGTGTTACGCTCTAGCGATAGCATGACACGTTACTGCAGCTGTGCCGCGTTCCATCACCCCCTTCAAGCGCGAAAACGATGCGTGGCGCATAGTTCGTACGGATGTAACCACCGTCGCGTCGTGTGAGACGTTACGATGCGCAGCCTCGGGTGTCGGGGCGAGCCCGTCGCCGGGCGATTCGAGGCTTGGTCACGAATGCCGAACACGACACACTCCTCGATTCCCTCCCATCCCAGCGAGCGCTCGTGCATCGATCTAGTCAACAGCTCGTTCACGGACTACCTCGGCCTTGGGGAACCGGTAGATCGAGTCAATTCGCGAGAGTGGCGGCGGTGGTTCTTCAGACGTCTCGGTCTGCATCGCCTGCCCTGCGACGTTGCGATCGAGGACCTTGTCGCGCTGCGTCGCGATCTCCGGCACATCCTGGAGAAGTGGTCCGGCGGCACCGAACTCAGCGCTCGCGACGCCCAACTGCTCGACCGTCGCGTCCGGCAGGCTCCTCTCCGGCAGCGTGTGACTTCCACGAGGTTCGGAATCGAGACGCTGCATGAGCCCGTCCACGAAGACTGGACGTGGGTACTGGCGACCGTCACCGCGTCGGCGGTCGACCTCCTCAGCGCAGGCGACCACAAGCGCCTGAAGACCTGCAGCAACCCGGAGTGCAGTTGGATGTTCTACGACAACACGATCAATCGGTCCAAGCAGTTCTGCTCGACGTCCCCCTGCGGGTCGCTCGTGAGGGTGCGACGGTTCCGCGAGCGGGACTGATCCGCGCACGCGGATCGTCTAAACAACCGCCGTTCGCGGTTCCGCGCCGTCTACGCAGGAGTGGGCTGTGGACAGACGGAGATGCCCGCCAGTAGGCAGATGTCGGCGGCCGCCGACACGGGAACAAGTCGAGATGGTTCCGGCCGCCCTACCCAAGGAACGTTG
>JAUZEI010000457.1 GCA_030839105.1 Actinomycetota bacterium | reverse complement strand
TGTACGCGCGGTGCTGGCGTTCCGCCGACATCGTGCGGGGCGATACCGCCGCGCTCGGCTCGAAGGACCGCGTGCGCGTGCAGGTCATTCCGGTCCGCCGCGAAGACCGGCTCATCGGGCTCCTCACGCGCGAGGAGTCGATGACACTCGCCCGTCGTTCGGGCGAGCTCGAGCGGACGTACTTCGACGTGTTCGACCGCTTCGCGCGCATGATCGCCGACGGCACCTTCCCGTTCGACGTCGACGAGGTCGAGATGGAAAGTGCGCCGCGTGTGGGCGACGGCGTCATCGTGATCGACGCGGAGACGCGTGTGAAGTTCGCCAGCCCGAACGCGGTCAGCTCGCTGCACCGGATGGGAATTCACGCGTACGCACAGTCGCAGCGACTGATCGACGTGGGTTTCGACGACACCGCGGCGCGTAGCGCCATGTTGTTGCACCTGCCCGTCGCCGAGGAGATCGAACGCGACGACTTCTCGGTGCTGGTGCGCGTGTTGCCGCTCGTCGACCGCCGTCAGCCGGCCGGCGCGCTGGTGTTGTTACGCGACGTCAGCGACCTCCGGCGCCGCGACCGTCTGCTCCTGTCGAAGGATGCGACGATTCGCGAGATCCATCACCGGGTGAAGAACAATCTGCAGACGATCGCCTCGTTGCTGCGCCTGCAGGGCCGGCGACTGCGCTCACCCGAGGCGCGCGCCGCGCTCGCCGAGTCGGAGCGCCGTATCCGGTCGATCGCGATCGTGCACGAGACGCTGTCGCGTGAGGCCGGCGACGTCGTTTCACTCAACGAGATCGTCCGTCCGCTGGCCCGGCTCGTCGAGGACACTGCGTCCACACCGGAGCACACGATCAGGTTCAGTGTGGAGGGTGATGCCGGAGAGCTCCCTGGTGAGGTCGCGACTCCTCTCGCAGTTGTGCTGAACGAGCTCATGCAGAATGCCGTCGACCACGCTTTCCCGCAGGGTGCGAGCGACGCACTCGTCAAGGTGACGCTGGCCCGGACTGACGGTCACGTCGAGATCGAGGTCCGCGACAACGGCGCCGGACTCCCGGATCAGTTCACGCTCGAGGGTTCGAGGGGCCTCGGGCTGTCGATCGTCCAGGCCCTGGTCACGAGCGAGCTGCAAGGCTCGATCGAGATGCTCGACGAAGGGGGCACCTCGGTACGCGTGCGCGTACCGGTCGAGATGCCGCGCGTCGAGCTCTGAAGCTCCGAGGGGCGGGCGGCCCCTCCGAGGGGCGGGCGGCCGCGCGGGCTAGGCGAGACGGGTGGCGGGTGCGGCGACCGCGGTGACGTCGAGACCCTTGCGGAGCCGGCGACGTTCGTCCTCGGTCGTCCCGCCCCACACGCCGGCCTCTTGGTTGGTCGCGAGGGCGAACTCGAGGCACTGGTGGTTGACGGGGCACTCGACGCAGACCTGCTTCGCGGCGTCGATCTGGTCGAGCGCGAGGCCGGTGGTCCCGATCGGGAAGAAGAGCTCGGGGCTCGTGTCGCGACAAGAGGCCTTGTCGCGCCAGTCCTCGGCGTCCCAATCATGGGTTCGAATCCAGGTCAGAGCCACTTTGTAATCCCCCCTGCTGGGTCGCGTAGTTGCGCCGTGCCGCATACCTGTGCGCCCGATCACACTTTCCCCACGTGCCTTGCTCAAGACTTTCAAGGCGTACGCAGGGTAACGGGCAAATGCGGATTGCGGCAAGGGGCTTGACCAGGACTTTCGCGGCGTGGACTGGAACGTGTTCCGGTTCGCCCGGTCCGTAGGCTGCAGGGTCATGGTCGATCGTCCGCTCGTCTTGGGGCACCGGGGCGCGTCGCAGGCGCGGCCCGAGAACACCCTTGCCGCCTTCGCCAAGGCGCGCGAATTCGGCGCCGACGGTGTCGAGCTCGACGTCCGGCGATCCGCCGACGATCGGCTCGTCGTGCATCACGATCCGCACGTCGAAGGTTTCGGCGTGATCCGGGAGTTCGAGTTCGCCGCGTTGCGGGCCGCGCGTCCGGAGATCCCGACGCTCGACGAGGCGCTCGGCGCGTGCGCGGGGATGGTGGTGAACGTCGAGATCAAGTGCCTTCCGTGGGAACCCGACGCCGACATGTCCGATCACGAGGTCGTGCGCGCCGTGGTCGACCTGCTGCGCGCGCAGTCGAGCGTCGCGCTGTCCGACATCATCGTCTCGTCGTTCGATCTGGGCGCGCTCGACGCGTGTCGCGCGTTCGCAACCGATATCACGACGGGATGGTTGACGAGCGGCCAGGAGGTCGCGGCCGCGGTCCCGGTCACGGCCGAACACGGTCACGCGTGGCTGAACGCCGATCGCGCCGCGGCCCTGCGCGCGTCGCCGGACGAGATCGCGGCCGCGCAGAAAGCGGGAGTACGCGTGAACGTGTGGACGGTCGACGAGCGCGAGGAGATCACGAGTCTCGCGGCGGCCGGCGTCGACGCGATCATCACCGATGTTCCCGACGTCGCGCTCGAAGTGCTCCAGGGGCCGCCGCGTTCGGAGCGACTCAAGGAAGGACGACGGTGAGCGCGTCGGGCTCGTACTCGATGTCGAGCTGCTCGGTGTCGCCGACGTCGTCGCCGTCGACCTGATACGCGAACGGCTCCGGACTGCGAACGAGGATCCGGTGCAGATCGTGGCGGTGGTCGATGCCGCGGCGGTGCCCAAGGAACCGACCCGATCGCATCGCCGACGCCGCCCCGCCCAGCAACGAGATCGCGTCGAGGGTGCGAAACGCGGTGAGGGCGAGTGGCCGGTCGAGCCCGGCGTCAGGTGCGATCTTCAGCGGTAGACGCCCGAGAAACGTGTACGGATCGGTCTTCGAGACGATCGCGAAGCGGGCACTTTCGATCAGCTCGCCGGTGTCGAGCTCGACATCGAGCCGGCTGCGAGAACCCTCCTTGCGGAAGAAGACCTCGAAGGCCGCGGCGACGTGGAGCGGATGCGACAGATGTCGTTTCAGCTCGCCGTACCTCTCGACCCGGCGAATGACTGCGGCGTCGAATCCGATGCCGGTGTTGAACAGGAACGGCCGGCGATTGGCGCGGCCTACGCCGATGCGTTTGGTGGAACCGCGTCCGAGTGAGCGCAGCAGCTCGTTGGTCGCGTCGATCGCGTCGGTAGGGAACCCCAATGTGCGCGCGTAGACGTTCGTCGAACCACCCGGGAGCGGCGCGAGCGCGGTGTCGGTGTGCAACAGCCCGTCGGCCGCCTCGTTCAGCGTGCCGTCGCCGGCAAGGACGACGACGACGTCGAAGCCGTCGTTCGCGGCGGCGCGGGCGAGGCGGGTGGCGTGGCCGCGCCGCGACGTCTCCGCGACCTCCACTTCGTGTCGGGCCGCGAGCAGCTTGCGAATCATCACCCGTTTGCGCGCGGTCACCGACGACGCGGTCGCGTTCACGAGCAGCAGAACTCGCACCGCCGGAGGGTAGCGGCGAGCCGCCCGTAGCATCCGATTCCGTGCTGCCTCGCGACCTTTCTGCCTTGACCTCCGAGATCGTGACCTGTCGCGCGTGCCCGCGGTTGGTCGCATGGCGCGAGAAGGTCGCCCGGGAGAAACGGGCGGCGTACCGCACGGAGGAATATTGGGGACGACCGGTACCCGGCTTCGGCGACCCCGGGGCCCGGCTCCTGCTGGTGGGTCTCGCACCCGCCGCGCACGGTGGAAACCGCACGGGTCGCGTCTTCACAGGCGATCGCTCCGGCGACTTCCTGTTCGCGTCGCTGTACCGCACCGGATTCGCCAACCAGGCCGAATCGATCCGCGCCGACGACGGTCTCGAGCTCCTCGACGCCTATGTGGCCGCCGCCGTCCGGTGCGCGCCGCCTGCGAACAAGCCGACGCCCGAAGAGCGCGACACGTGCATGCCGTACCTCGTGCGGGAGCTGCAACTGCTCGCCGATGTGCGCGTCGTTGTCGCCCTCGGCGCGTTCGGCTACGAAGCCACCTGGACGACGTTGCGCGCCGCCGCGCTCGACGGTGTTGAGCTTCCCGGGCGGCGACCTCGCTTCGCTCACGGGCTCGAGGTCGACTGCGGTGCGTTGACCATCGTGGGCGCGTTTCATCCGAGCCAACAGAACACGTTTACCGGACGGTTGACACCCGACATGCTCGACGCGGCTTTGCTGCGCGCCCGTCAATTGATCGCCGTCAGTTGATCAGGGCCAAGACCTCGCCGGCGCCGTAGATCACCGCGATGATCCCGAGCGCGGCGCCGACGCTGTAGCGCAACACGCGGTCGGCCGCGTTGATCGTGAAGTGTGCGCCGAGACGTGCACCGGGGATCACACCGACCGCGAGCGCGGCTGCGAACGTCCAGTTGATGTGACCGAGGTACCAGTGCGTGAGCGTGCCGGGGATGGCAAAGATCCCGACGCACGCGAGTGACGTCGCGATCGTCTCCTTGAGGGGGAGGCCGACCCACGCGAGGAAGGCGGGGACCATCAGGATGCCGCCGCCGATCCCGAGCAGGCCCGACAGCATGCCGGCCGCGAGACCGATGACCGCGAGCCGCCACCATTCGTCGCTCAGCGGCTTCCCCGAGCGTTCGAGCGTGCGCACGGTCGGGAACGCGGTGCGGTACCCCGTGTACGCGACGAGGAGCGCGGTGAGGATCATGAGCGCATGGCCGTTGCCCGGAACTGCGTCGGAGAGCCGTGAGCCCACGATCGACGCCGGCACGCCGAGCGAGGAGGTGAGCACCACGATGCGCGGCCGGATCATGTTCTCGCGCCGGTAGCGGAGGGAGCCCGCGATCGAGGACGGGAGAATCGACGGCAGCGTCGAGCCGATGGCCTGCAGTGCGGTCGCGCCGAGCGCGCGGATGGCGGGAGTGGAGATGACTGCACCCCCGATACCGAACATGCCCGAGAGCACACCGGTCGCGACGCCGACGAGCACCGTGATCGCGACCTCGAGCCACAGCGGCATCGGGGGAACGTACCGGAGCGACCGCGGAGCCGACCGTATGGGAGCCGTGCGCGAGCAACGGATGCAGGCCGAACGTCAGCCGCCGTAGGGGAGGCCGCTCGTCGACCCCGCACCTTCCGAGGAGTCGGTCTGCACTTACGGGAACGACCGGCGGTCAGGAACTAACCTCGCGGCATGACGAGCGACCTCGATCTCCGCGGCGTCTGGGTGCCGCTCATCACGCCTTTCGATGCGCAGGGCGCGGTCGACGTCGAGGCCATCGAACGGTTGTGCCACGAGTACGCGTCCGCGGGGGTGAGCGGCATCGTCGCGATGGGCACGACGGGGGAGGCGAGCTCCCTCGAACCCGGCGAGCGGCAGACGGCGATCGACGCCGTCCTTCGGGCCTGTCGCGCCGCGGGAACGCGTGTCATCGTCGGCACCGGCTCGAACAACACCGCCGCGACCGTCCGCGCCACGGCCGCGCTCGCCGACCGGCCCGAAATCGTGGGCGCGCTGGTCGTCGTGCCCTACTACGTACGGCCCTCGGTCGAAGGCATCGTCGCTCACTACCGCGAAGTGGCGGCCGCAAGCCCCGTTCCGGTCATCGCGTACAACGTCCCGTCCCGCACCGGCCGCGACATGGGGGCGGCGGGGCTGCTCGAGATCGCGTCGATGCCGAACATCGCCGGCGTGAAGCAAGCCGTCGCGACGCTCGACGCCGACACGCTCGAGGTGCTCGCCCACGCACCGGAGGGTTTCTCGGTCCTCGGCGGTGAGGACACGTTGTTGTTCCCGCTCATGTGCATGGGCGCGGTCGGCACGATCTCGGCCGCTGCGCACCTGTGCACCGACCGCTTCGTCGCGATGATCGAGTGCGGCCTCGCGGGGAAGATCGAAGACGGTCGCGCGCACGCCGAAGCGCTTCTGCCGGTGATCCGCGCCGCGTACGTCGACCCGAACCCGGCCGTCTTCAAGGGCGTGCTCCACGCGCAGGTCCGCATCGCGACCCCGGACGTGCGGCTGCCGCTCACGAATGGTTCACCCGAGGCGGTCCGCCGCTGCCTCGATGCGATCGCGCACGCGTCGCACCCGTAACCTCGTCCGCGTGTCCAAACGCGTCGCCTGGTTCCTCATCGCGCTGTGCGCGTGGACCATCTACGTCTGGGTGTCCCGCGTCGTGATCATTGCCGGCCAGGACCAGAGCATGGGCTTCAAGGTCGTGCACGACACACTTGCCGTCATCTCGTGCGCCTTCGGTCTCGGCGCCGGCTACGTCGGCTTGAAGGCCCTCCGCTCGTCCCGCTGACGCGCGCTCACGGTTTCGCGCACGCAGCGCGCGCGACGTGTGTGGCGGGCGACCATCGGAGCCGCGTCGAGAAGGCGCGACCTCGGGATTCGCGGGGACGACGACGACGTCAACAACCCGCGTGATACTCATCGCTAGAAAACGCTACGACTCGCGAAAGGTTTAGCCCGTGGGGCGAATTGCTGCGTCGAGTAGCGCGTTCTGTTCGGCGTCGTGCACCGTCGAGCTGCCGCTCGCCGGGCTCGGGCTCTCGGCCCGGGCGATGACGTCGACCGGGCGACCGGCCGCGACCTCCTCGAGCCGGCGGCGGGCGAAGTAGCGCGCTCCCATGTTGCCGGGTTCCTCTTGCGCCCAGAAGACCGCCGCGTCGGGGTAGCGGGCCAGGACCGCGGCGATCTCGTCCCGTGGCCAGGGATAGAGCTGTTCGAGCCGCACCACCGCGACCGGCGCCTGCTCTGCGTCGCGCCGGGCGATGAGCTCGTGGCCGAATTTCCCGGTGCAGAAGATCACGCGCTTCACTTCGGCCGGCGGGTTGGGATCGTCGAGCACGGGCTGGAAGCCCCCGGACGTCAACGCGGAAACGGGCGACGCCGTAACCGGCATGCGCAGATACCGCTTGGGCGTCATGACGATCAACGGTTTGCGGCTGGGATCGTGCATCTGGCGCCGCAGCACATGGAAATACTGCGCAGCGGTCGTGGGATACACGACCCGGATGTTGTCCTGCGCGCTCAACACGAGGAATCGTTCGAGCCGGGCGGAGGAGTGCTCCGGACCCTGACCTTCGAATCCGTGCGGGAGCAACAGAACGATGCCGCTGTGCTGACCCCACTTGTCCTCGGCCGCCACGATGAACTGGTCGATGATCGTCTGCGCGCCGTTGTCGAAGTCGCCGAACTGCGCCTCCCAACACACGAGCGCGTCCTGGTCGGAGACCGAGTACCCGTACTCGAACCCGAGCGCGGCGAACTCCGAGAGCACCGTGTCGTAGATCATGAAGGGCGCGGCCTTGGGCCCCAAGTGTTCGAGCGGCGTGTACTCCGCTTCCGTGCGGTGGTCGACGATGGTCGCGTGTCGTTGGCTGAACGTTCCGCGCCGCGTGTCCTGCCCCGCGACCCTCACCGGAGTGCCCTCGAGGAGCAGTGAGCCGAATGCGAGTGCCTCGGCGAGCGCCCAGTCGACCTGATCGTTGTCGAACGCCGTACGGCGCGCGGCCAGGATGCGCGCGAGCTTCGGGTGCGGCTCGAAGCCGGGCGGGAAAGTGGTGAGCGCGTCGACGATCAGGTCGAGGTTTTCGCGCGCGACACCGGTGTCGATGTGTGACGGCGTGGGCTCCGGTGCTTCCGGGACGAGCCGGGCCGGTGGCCGTTCACTCGACTTCGTCTCGTCGAAGGCTTCTTCGAGTCGGGCGCGGAACGCCTCGAGTGCGCGTTCGGCCTCCTCGAGGGTGATGTCGCCCCGGTTGACGAGCAACTCGGTGTAGAGCTTGCGGATCGACCGCCGGTTCCCGATCACCTCGTACATGCGTGGCTGCGTGAACGCCGGCTCGTCGCTCTCGTTGTGTCCGTAGCGGCGGTAACACACCTGGTCGACGACGACGTCCTTCTTGAAGACGTTGCGGAACTCGAGGGCAAGCCGCATCGTGCGCACGGCGGCTTCGGGGTCGTCGCCGTTCACGTGGAAGATCGGCGCCTGCACCGCCTTGGCGATGTCGGTGGCGTACACGGTGGAACGTGCAAACCCCGGCGTCGTGGTGAAGCCCACCTGATTGTTGACGACGATGTGCACCGTACCGCCGACGTCGTAACCGGGGAGCTCGGAGAGGTTCAGCGTCTCCGCCACGACGCCCTGGCCCGCGAACGCGGCGTCGCCGTGGATGAGTACCGACAGCACGTGGTCGTGCTCGGTGTCGCCGAGACGATCCTGCTTGGCGCGCGCCATACCTTCCGCAACGGGATCGACCGCTTCGAGATGGCTCGGGTTGGCGGCGAGGGTGACACCGACGGTCGCGCCCGAGGTCGCCGTGAACTTGCCGTGCGCGCCGACGTGGTACTTCACGTCGCCCGAACCCTGGGGCACGTTCGGGTCGAGCTCACCTTCGAACTCGCGGAAGATCTGTTCGTACGACTTGCCCACAACGTTCGCGAGTACGTTGAGCCGGCCGCGGTGCGCCATGCCCATGACGACCTCTTCGACCCCCGAGTTGGCGGCGCCGTCGATGAGGAAGTCGAGCATCGGGATGAGCGTCTCCGCGCCTTCGAGGCTGAAGCGCTTCTGACCGAGGAACTTCGTGTGCAGGAAACGCTCGAAGGCCTCGGCGTCGTTCAGCGCGGAGAGAATGCGGCGCTTGTCGTCGAGTGACGTGTCGCCGTGCACGCCTTCGACCTTCTGCTGGATCCAGGCCTTCTGATCGGGCTCTTGGATGTGCATGTACTCGACGCCGATCGTTCGGGCGTACGCGTCGCGCAACACGCCGAGGATGTCGCGCAGCTTCATGACGTCGTGGCCCGCGAGACCACCGGTCGGGAACTCGCGGTCGAGATCCCAGATCGTGAGTCCCCAGTGATTGGGATCGAGCTCCTCGTGCGTACGCGGTTCCTTCAGTCCCAACGGGTCGAGATTCGCGATGAGATGCCCGCGCACGCGGTACATGTTGATGAGCTGCTGTACGGCGATGACCTTCTTCTGCGCCTCGATGGATCCCTCGAGCGGACTCCGATCGGGCGACCACCGCGCCGGCTCGTACGGCACTCCGAAGCTCGCGAAAATCTCGTCGTAAAAGGCGTCGCCGCCCAGCAGCAGATCGTGGATCTTGGCGAGGAACTCGCCGC
>JAUZEI010000442.1 GCA_030839105.1 Actinomycetota bacterium | reverse complement strand
CGTGGCTGCCAAGGTTTCTTTCGGGCACCGGTTGTGGACAGCGCGCGATATCCACAGCGTGACGGCGTCCGGGGACGTCCATGGCACGCGGGCGGCGGGGGGCGACGGAGACCACGATGAGGCAGCTGTTACCCGCCTGCCAGCAGCGATTCGGGTGGGACGCCCCCCTGGTGACGGGCAGGCGTTGGTGGCGCACCTGCGTGCCATTGTCCACAGGGCTGTGGATCGTGGGATATCCCCCGCGGAGGCCCCGCAATTCACAGGCTTGTCCCCTTCAACCCCACAACCGGCGCGTGACAAGGTCCCGTCTTCTTGCGAAGGGAGGAAGTGAAGATGGTCTCGATCGAGGACGCGCGGCGCCGGGCCAATGGAGCGCGTATTCCTCCGCACAACATCGAGGCCGAGGAATCCCTGCTCGGCGCCATGATGCTGAGCCGCGAGGCGATCACCGCCGCCGTCGAGGCCCGCCTCGAATCGAGCGACTTCTACAAGCCCGCGCACGGCTCGATCTTCGAAGCCGCGTACGGCCTCCACAGCCGGGGCGAACCCGTTGATCCGGTGACGGTCGCAGAGGAGCTACGGCGGGCCGGGCAGCTCGACGCGCTCGGCGGCCGCCAGATGTTGCTGCGGATACAGGCGTCGACACCGGCATCGGCGAACGCGCAGCACTACGCCCAGATCGTGGCCGAGCTCTCGATGCTGCGGCGGCTCATCGAGACGGCGGGCGGCATCCAGGAGATGGCGTACGCGGCGGAGGACGCGGTCGACGAGACCCTCGACCGCGCCGAGGCCGCGATCTTCGAGGTAGCCGAACGGCGCGTCGCCGACACGCTCATCCCGCTGTATCCGGCGCTCGAAGAGACGATGAACCAGCTCGAGGCGATGTACGACCGTCAGGGCGACGTCGTCGGTACGGCGACGGGCTACCACGACCTCGACGCCCTCTTGCTGGGCATGCAGCCCTCGACGCTCACGATCATCGCGGCGCGTCCCGGGCAGGGAAAGACCTCGCTCGCGCTGGGCATGGCGCAACACGTCGCGCTGCACGGCCGCAAGCCGGTGCTGTTCTTCTCGATGGAGATGGGCTACCTCGAGCTGACGAAGCGCTTGCTCGCCGCGGAAGCGCGCGTCCCGTCGCGCAAGCTGCAGACGGGCAAGCTGTCCGAGCACGAATGGCCGCGCGTCAATCAGGCGGTCGGCCGTCTGGCGGAGGCGCCGTTCTTCATCGACGACAATCCGCACTGCACCGTCATGGAGATGCGGGCCAAGGCGCGGCGCATCAAGGCGCGCTACGGCGACCTCGGCTTGATCGTCGTCGACTACCTGCAGCTGATGTCGACGAGCGGTCGTTCCGAGAACCGTCAGGTCGAGGTGTCCGAGCTGTCGCGTGGTCTCAAGATCCTCGCCCGCGAGCTGGAGGCGCCGGTCGTCACGCTCTCGCAGCTCAACCGTCAACTCGAGTACCGCCAGGACAAGCGCCCGATGCTGGCCGACCTCCGCGAGTCGGGGTGTCTCGTTGCCGAGACCGAGATCAGGCTGGCCGACGGAAGCACCGCGACGATCGGCGCCCTCCACGACGACCAGGCGCGCGACGTCGACGTCCTCACCCTCGACGAGCATCTCCAACTGGTTCGGGGGCGCATGACGCGGGTGTTCTGCAGCGGCGTCAAGCGGATCTTCGAGTTGAAGCTCGCGTCCGGGCGCACGGTCACGGCCAGTGCGAACCATCCTTTCCTCACGCTCGAGGGCTGGGTGCACCTGGCCGATCTCGAGCCCGGCATGCACGTCGCGTCGTCCCGCCGGTGCGGTCCGGCCGTCGATCCCCGCCGCGACGCGATCCCGCGGGAGGTCTGGGACCACATCGAGCGCAAGGGACTGCTGGTCAACGGATCACTGCGCGCACACGACCTCGTCGAGCGGCTCGCGGAGACGGCGGGGAGCCGCCACCGCGTCTACGAGCAAGGCGTGTCCCGCTCGTTGATGTGCCGGATCGCCGAAGCCTTGCCCGATCAGTTCCTCGCCGATCTCGGCGTCAGCGACGTTCTGTGGGACGAGATCACGGCCGTCGAGCCACGCGGCGAGGCGCCCGTGTTCGACGCGACCGTCAGCGGAACTCACAACTTCGTCGCGGGCGACGTCGTGGTGCACAACAGCATCGAGCAGGATGCCGACGTCGTGATGTTCATCTACCGCGATGAGTACTACAACCCCGAGTCCGATCAGCGCGGTCTGGCCGAGATCATCATCGCCAAGCACCGCAACGGCCCCGTCGGCAACACGAAGCTCGTCTTCCACGGCGACTACACCACGTTCGAGAACGCGGCGCGCGAGTAGTACGCGCGGAAGGCCGCGTCAGTCGAAGACCGCGGTCCGGCGGCCGTACACGATGACGCGGTGTTCGAGGTGCAATCGCAGGGCCTCCGCGAGCACGACGGCTTCGAGATCACGACCGCGGCGTTCGAGGCGCGCGGGGTCGTCGCGGTGCGAGACCGGCATGACCTGCTGGGCGATGATCGGCCCCTCGTCGAGGTCGGCCGTGACGTAGTGCGCGGTCGCGCCGATGACCTTCACCCCGCGTTCGTGAGCCTGCGAATACGGGCGCGCGCCCGCGAACGACGGGAGGAACGAGTGATGGATGTTGATCATCCGTTCCTGCCAAGGTTCGACGAGCCACGCCGGTAGCACGAGCATGTAGCGCGCGAGCACGACGACGTCCGGGCGATGTTCGTCGAGGAGCGCACCCATTGCCCGCTCCTGCGCGTCGCGATCGCCGGAGGGCACGCGGAGCACGTGAAACGGAAGCCCGAAGCGCTCGACGAGATCGCGGTTCGACTCGTGGTTGGACGCGACGAATGCGACCTCGCCGGGGATCTCGCCGAGGTGGAAGCGCACGAGGAGATCGCCCAGGCAATGCCCCTGGCGCGAAACCAGCAATGCCACGCGCGGCCGTTCGCCGAGATCGTGCACGTTCCAATGCATCGCGTAGCGTTCCGCGATCGGCGCGAACGACTGCGCGAGCTCCGCGCGAGTCGTCTCGACGTCGAACTCGATCCGCTGCAGAAACAGGCCCGCGGCCGGATCCGAGTGCTGATCGGCCTCGAGGATGTTGCCGCCCGCGTCGGCGACGAACGCGCCGACCGTCGCAACGATCCCGGGTCGGTCGGGGCACTGGAGCAGGAGAACGGCGCGCACGGTCTCTCAATCGGCGTTCGGAAGCCTCTAGAACAGCTTGAGGTCGGGATCGAGGTCGCCGCGGAGCCGCTCCAGGTTGATCTCGACCCAGGCGATGCCCTTGCTCTCGGCGTACACCTTCGCCTGCGGCTTGATGACCTGCGCGACGAACATACCGACGGTCGGTGCGTATTGCGGGTCGCGGTCGAGGCGCGCCTGGTAGCGCAACAACTGGTCGACGCCGGCGATGTCGCCGACCCGTTTCACCTCGACGACGACCGCCCGCCCGTCCCCGTCGCGGCACAAGAGGTCGATCGGACCGATGTCGGTCGGGAACTCGCGCCGGACCAACGTGAAGTCGGCGCGCAGCGCAGCAACGCGCGCCGCGATCAGCTGTTGGAGCTCGGCTTCGACCCCGTCTTTTTCGAGACCGGCATCGTCGCCCAGCTCGAAGGTCGCGTCGTGCACGATCTCGTGCAGCTCGATGCGCAGCGTCTCGCCCTTGGGCGTGCGGGCGACGATCTCCGCGTCGGTCACCTCGATCGTGCACGGCGGGTTCATCCAGTTCAACGGCTTGTAGGCCTTGGAATCAGAGTGGATCGCGATGGAGCCGTCGGCCTTGCACACGACGAGCCGCACCGCCGGCGCGAGCCGGGCGCCGAGCCGGCCTTCGTAGGTGACCGAGCACCGCGCCAGGAGCAAACGCATCAGTCGAGTCTGTCACGCCCGCTCCGTGGACCAACGGGGCGTCCCGGTAGCCTCGGCGCCGATGGTTCCGTTCCTCGCCGACTCGGGCAGCTTCTACGACGAGGTGCTCCGCGAGCTCGTCTTCGTGCTCGGCGCCGCGCTCTTCGTCGCCAATGCGTACGCGCTCTATCGGCGCCGGGCCGACTCGGAAGCGGCCGTGCGGCGGACCGTCGCGCGCAGCCGTCCGGGCAGCCCGGTGCGCGGTAACCGCCGTTCGGACGACACCGATCTACCGCAGGCCCCGCTGGCGCGCACGGTCACGTACATGCTCGTCGGTTTCTTCGTGATGATCGCCGGACTGGGCGCCGTCCTCAACAAGTAGTCGCGCCCGGCGCGTGCCGGGCTCGAGGTCACGTCACGCGTGAATCGGCGGGCGCCGTTCGGCCCACGGCGCGGCCTGCTCGAGTTGCGCAGCCACGCGCAGGAGCACGTCCTCGCGGCCGTACGCGGCGATCAGTTGCACGCCGATGGGCAGCCCGTCGTCGTTCCAGTGCAGGGGCAGCGACATCGCCGGTTGTCCGGTCACGTCGAAGGGCGCGCAGAAGGTGACGAGCCGCCCCATGCGGGCGCCGACGGCCGGATCCGTGTTGGTGGGCGCGAGTTCGCCGAGCTTCACCGGCGCGTCGGGACTCGTCGGCACCACGAGGTTGTCGTTGTCGACCCACCCGGGGGCGACGCGCCGGGTCCACGCCTGGAGCGCCTCGATGGCCGTGACGTAGTCGACGCTCGAGGTCTGTGATCCGATCGCCGCGAACAGGCTGTTCGCCGGCTCCAGCGCGTCGGTGATGTCGCGGCCCAGCCGCGCGCTCCAACGCTCGATGTCGCGGGCCACCGCGGTCGCCAGCACCGTCACGAAACCCTGGTTGTAGGTGTTGTCGAGCGCGGGAATGTCGGCCGCGTCGACGTGGTGACCGAGGTCGGCCAGAAGCCGCGCCGTCGTCTCCACGGCTCGAACCGCGTCGGGGCTCGATGCCTCGCCGTCGGGAGTCTCGGTGCGATAGCCGACGCGCAGGCGTCCCGCGTCGGCGCCCACCTCGTCGAGGAACGGACGTTGCGGCGGGGGCGCGGTGTACGGGTCGCCGGGTGCAGCACCCGCGACCGCGTCGAGCACGGCCGCCGTGTCGCGCACCGTACGCGTGAGCACGAACTCGTGGGTGAGGGGGCCCCAGTATTCGCCGAAGTCGGGGCCGAGGGTCGTGCGGGCGCGGGTGGGCTTGAGGCCGACGATCCCGCACATGCTCGCCGGGAAGCGGATCGACCCGCCCATGTCGTTGCCGTGCGCGACCGGGACAAGCCCCGCGGCGACGGCCGCGGCCGAACCGCCGCTGGATCCGCCGGTGCTGCGGGTGTCGTCCCAGGGATTGCGGCTCGCACCGTACGCGAGGGGTTCGGTCGTGATGCTGGTCGCGAGCTCGGGCGTGTTCGTCTTTCCCACGAACACGAAGCCCGCGGCGCGGAAACGGGCCGCGAGCCAGGTGTCCTCCCGCTCCGTCCATCCGGCGTCCTTCAGCACCCGCATCCCGCAGTGGTACGGATCGCCCGCGGTGTGGCATACCGCGTCCTTGACGAGGAACGGCACGCCCGCGAACGGTCCCGCCGCGGCGGGCGCCTCGTCCCGGGCGCGATCGAACCTCCGGTGGATGACGGCGTTGAGGCGCGGATCGACGCGCTCGACACGTTCGATCGCCGCGTCGACGAGCTCCTGTGCCGAGACGGTGCCGTTCGCGACGAGAGCCGCCTGGGCGGTGGCGTCGAGCAGCGCGAGTTCGTCGGTCACGGACGCGCAGCGTACGTGGTGCGCGAGACTGCCGCGATGACAACGTCCGCACCCAACGACGAGATGCTGCGGCGCCGGGCCCGCACCCTCGCCGCCACGCTCGAGCCCGTCGTCGGGCAGGTGTTCTTCTCGCCGGAGTGCCACGCGGCGTACGAGAAACTCGGCTTCAATCCGAGTCCGGGTTCGTTCGGCAACGGCGTCGCGGCTCCGGACGGTCCGGCCTACTTCACGAGTCGCGGTTCGCTGCTCGGACAGGTCGAGCCCGAGGTCGTTGCCGCGGCCTTTGGAGTGTTCAAGCCTGCCGTCGTGGTCCCCGGCGTCCGGTTCGGCTGGACGAAGACGGACGCACGCACGATCTTCGCCGCCCGCCGCGCAGGCGCGGCCGCGCAACTCGAACGCGTGTGCGGAGCCGCGGGCTCCGAGGTCACACGTGCGGCGACGTTGCTCGAGCGGGCGGTCGGTCCTCTCGCCGAGCCCGGTCGGCCGTTGTTCGCGGGCCTGCGCGCGCAGTGGGACGATCCGGCCGACCCGTGGACGCGACTGTTCCACCTCGGCGACATGCTGCGCGAGCACCGAGGTGATGCGCACGTGTGCGCGTGGTCGACCGCGGGCGTCGACGCGGTCGAGATCGGTCTGCTCACCGAGGCGTACATGGGCCTGCCGCTCCGCACGTACATACGGACGCGCGGCTGGGACGACGCCGAGCTCGACGCCGCCGCGGGTCGGTTGCACGAGCGGGGCTGGCTCGAGGGCGAGACCCTCTCGGAGTCGGGAAGGGCAGAACGAGAGGCCATCGAGCGGTCGACGGATCGGGCGATGACTCCCGCGCTCGATGCGCTGGGTGCCGATATCGACGAGGTGGTCGAGCTGTAGCGGCCCTGGGGCGAGGCGATGCGCGCCGCCGGTGGCTATGTCGGCGGGCCCGTCGATCTGTGGCCGAATCGCAACTGACTCGACCGAGCCGACGGCCGTCGAGCCGGCGCGCTCACGCGGCTTGATTCCACCAGGCGTGCAGGTAGGCGGTTGCCGCGAGGTGGAGGTGTCGCTGCGAGCGATCGAACGCGGCGGCGTCGAAACAGGCCAGGGTGGATGTCGCTGCCGGACGGTCGTACCCCGACGGCGGCGGATTGGGCTCGTCTGTCACGCGCGTGCGAAGCGGTGGACCCGCCGCGCGCGATGACCAAGCCAGAATCACGTCAGTCAAATATGACTTGACGGGTCGGGTATTGCACTGCAGGATGTCGGCATGCGTCCCGCCCCCACCATCGCTGTAACCCGGCTGGTGAACGACACCTGGGGCGAGCTCACGCGCGAAACGTACGACGAGCTCTGTACGACCGCGTAGCCACGAAGTTCGCCGCGCTCGCGCGCGTGCACTTCGACAACACCTGACCGACGCCGTTCGGCGGCTCGGCGCTCGTGTACCGCACGACGCGCCCCCGGCCGCACCCGCGTCTCGCAGCACCCGAGATCGCGATCGCATGAGCGCGCGCGAAAGAAAGGCCGGCATGTTCCGCGCAGCACTGTTCCACGAAGCCACGTCCCGAATATCCCGACGCCGACGCCGACGCCGACGCCGCAACAGCCCGGCT
>JAUZEI010000418.1 GCA_030839105.1 Actinomycetota bacterium | reverse complement strand
GGCGGTATGTACGCGGCACAACGCGCCGCGGAGTTGTGTCAACGCGCTGGAACAACCCGGCCCCTCGCCGCCCAACATCGTTCCGGGAAAGGTGCGATCGACGGCGCCGACACCGATCTACGCGTGGACGGATCTCACGTACCTGTTGCACAAGAACAAGGTCTCGTGGGGCTACTACGTCGTGACCGGTACCGAACCCGACTGCCAGGACAACGCGGCGGTCAGTTGCGCGCCTGTGCCGCAGAATCCCACGACGCCGGGAATCTGGAATCCGTTGCCGTACTTCGACACGGTCCGCAACAACAATCAGCTCGGCAACATCCGCTCGGTCGACAAGTTCTACGCGACGGCGAAACATGGCACGCTGCCCGCGGTGTCGTGGGTGGTGCCGTCGGGCGACGTCAGCGAACACCCTCCCTCGACGGTCAGCTCCGGGCAGTCGTACGTGACCAGTCTCGTCAACGCGGTGATGAGCGGCCCCAACTGGGACTCCACGGCGATCTTCCTGGCCTGGGACGACTGGGGCGGCTTCTATGACCATGTTCCTCCGCCGCGCGTCGATGTGAACGGGTACGGGCTGCGCGTGCCCGGCATCGTGATCAGTCCGTACGCCAAGCGGGGATTCATCGACCATCAGACGTTGAGCTTCGATGCATACGCGAAGTTCATCGAGGACGTCTTCCTCGGCGGCCAACGGTTGAACCCGCGCACCGACGGCCGACCCGATCCCCGGCCCACCGTGCGCGAGAACGTCGCGATCCTCGGCGACCTCGCGAAAGACTTCGACTTTGATCAGGCGCCCCGACCGCCGGTCGTGCTGCCCGTCCATCCCGCAACGACGCTCACCGCGACCGCGCCCTTCGCGCCGGCGGCTCCGATTGCCGAGGCCGATCGCGCCTCGGTACTGGTCCGGTGGAAACCACCCCTCAGTGACGGTGGCTCGCCCGTTACCGGCTACGTCGTGACGCCGAGCGCGGCCGGTATCGCCCTACCGCCACGGCTGTTCGGCGCTTCGGCGACGACGGGAACGGTGACCGGACTCACGGAGGCGCAGGCCTACACGTTCACGGTGGCCGCCGCGAATGCAATCGGTACCGGCGTGCCCTCGCCGCCGAGTGCACCCGTCACCACCAGACGGCGCGGCACCTAGCAAAGAGCGCGACTCTCCTGCTGATGTGATCGCACGATATGTGCCGAGTACGTCGAGATTGCATTGGCACGGGTACTCGCTCCCGACATTACGCTTTGCACGTGACCGACGGACCGAGCGCCGCCCGGGCCGAACAGGCCTCCACGAGTGCTTCGGAGGATCGGAGCGCGCCCGGGCGGTTCGACGACGTCACCTTCGTGTCGCTCGTATCCAACGTCGAGGAACGCGGCAGCCTGCTCGCCATCGACTTCGACGCGCTGCCCTTCACCGTGCGGCGCGTCTTCATGATCACGGACGTTCCTCCCGGGACGAAGCGCGGCGGACATCGGCACCGTTCCGGCGCCCAGGTCCTGGTCTGTATCAGCGGTCGCATCGAGGTCGAGCTGAGGCGGGGCGGGGAGCACACCACCGTGACGTTGACTCCGGACGCGGGCGGGCTCTGCATCCCGGCCGGCATCTGGGCCGCGCAGCGGTATCTCGAGGATGGGAGCGCGCTGGTGGTCGTCGCCAGCGACCCGTTCGACCCGGCCACCTACGAAGCTTCGTTCTGAGTGATGCGGCCGGGCGCGACAGCTGAAGTCTCGGTGTGCATCCCGGCGTGGCGGGCGGCGGACTTCATCGATCGAACACTGCGGTGCGCCCGCGAGCAGACCGAGGACGCGTTGCGGATCGTCGTATCGATCGACCTCTCCGATGACGGTACCGAGGAGATCTGCAATACCCACGCGCGTGCCGACCGCCGAGTGGAGGTCCACGCCCACCGCGAACGACTCGGTTGGACGAGGAACGTCAACTTCCTGCTCGACCACGTGGACTCCGAGTTTGCGTTCCTCTATTTCCACGACGACATCATCGAGCCCACGTACACAGAGCGGCTCGTCGGTTCGCTCCGGGAGCGACCGGACGCGGCGAGCGCCCACTGCGACATGGGTCATTTCGGCGGCAGCGACTGGGTCAACCCCGGCCGCCAGTACGAGGGGACGGCGGCCGAACGCATGGTCACGTTCCTGGCCGCGCCCGATCGCGGCTCACTCCTTCGCAGCATGTTGCGCCGGACCGTGCTCGACGACGGCCTGCGCATGCCGACCGGCTCGAATACCGGCGTTTGGGCCAACGAAGCGTTCTTGATCAAGCTGGTCGCCCTCGGGCCCGCGCTGCGAGTGCCGGAGACGCTCTACCGGCGATGGGACAAGCGCGATGGCGGCCTCACCGACAGCTGGCGCTCACTCGGCTTCGACGAAGTCGTCGACGGCCATCGCGTGAACGCCGAGTACGCGCTCGGGGTGATCGACGGACTGCGCCCATCCCCCGACGAGCGAGCGGTGCTGATGTTCGCTTTGTTCGTGAACCTGACGGCCCGGATGCGGGACGCCGAACGCGCCCATGATGCTCCGACGGTGAGCCCACCGGAACGGCTGCTCCCTGCCTTCGCCGGCATGACCGTTCCGGCCGCCCTGCAGACGCTGCCGGCGGCGCTGCGAACGTGGGTCGAGAACGGCTATGACCGCCTTTTGCGCGACACAGCGGCACATGCGCTCCACGTCGGGGACCACGCGCAGGCCGTGGCCGCCCTCGACGCGTTCACCGGCCGGCACCCGGCCAACGGCGAGGCGTGGCTATGCCTCGCCGACGCGTACCGCGACGCGGGCCGCGCCGCGGACGCCGAGGCGGCGCGCCGTCGAGCGCGCGCGCTACACCCGGCGTGACGCGACGCCGCGTCGCGGTGCTCGGCGCCGGGATCATGGGTAGCTCCACCGCACTACACCTGGCGCGCCTCGGTGTGCCGGTCACTGTGTTCGATCACGAGAACGCGCCGTTCCGCGGTGCCAGCCGGTGGAACGAGGGCAAGATTCACCTCGGGTTCCTGTACGCCGCCGACCCGACCCTCGGCACCGCGCGCGCGGTGCTGCCCGGCGGCCTCGACTTCAAGGACCAGGTCGAGACGCTCACCGCGATCGCGCTCGGTCCGGTCACGACGCCGGGCGACGACCTCTACCTCGTGCATCGCGACTCCGTGACAGCACCGGAGGCGGCGGCGCGTTACTTCGCCGCGGTCTCCGAGCTCGTGCGCTCGCACCCGGAGGCGCACCGGTATCTCACGGACGCATCACGCACGCGTGTCGAACGTCTTTCCCCGGCTGAACTCTTCGACCTCGCCGACCCGTCCGTCGTCGTCGCCGGCTTCCGCGTACCGGAGCGCTCCGTCGACACCAACCGCGTCGCGGACGCGTTCGTCGACGCGCTCGACGGCGAGCCCCTCATCGAGCTCCGCCCGGGCCGGCACGTCACCGGCGTCGCGTCCCTCGGCGAGCAACGCGACCGGTGGCGCGTGCACACCACGAACGGGCGTGACGGCGACGCGCACGACGAGGATGGGCCCTTCGACGTCGTCGTGAATGCGCTGTGGGAAGGGCGGCCGCGCGTCGACCGTACGGTCGGTCACCGCCCCGACTCGGCCGAGCACCACCGGTACCGGGTGTCGCTGTTCGTGCGCACCGCGACGGCGCTGGAGCCGCGGAGCGCGGTGTTGGCGGTCGGACCGTTCGGCGACGTGAAGAGCTACGGCGAACGCGACTTCTACCTCTCGTGGTACCCGACTGGGCTGCTCGCCCGCGCCGAGGCCGTCGACCCACCGCCCGTCCCGGCTCTGAACGACGGCGAAAGGGAGCGCATCGCCACGGAGGTGTTTGCGACGCTGGGCCATGTCCTGCCCTGGGTGCGCGACATCGAGCGTGCCGCCGCCGACGTTCGCGTCCAAGGCGGCTGGGTGTACTCGCAGGGCGGTGGCTTGCTCGACGATCCCGTTGCCGCGGTCCACCGCCGGGACCGACTGGGCATCAGCCGGCTCGGCTCGTATTTCTCCGTCGACACCGGCAAGTACTCCGTGGCGCCGACGCTGGCCGAGCGTCTCGCTCGCGCGGTCGCCGAGGTCTGACGGGGCGCGCCCGCGGTCGCCGTGTGATCATTGCAGCGTGCTTCGTGACGACGAGTTGGCGGCGTACCGACGGGAGGGGTTCCACCGAGGCGCCCGGGTCGGCTCGGTCCGCGACATGGATGGCGTCCGCGAGCGCATCGACGCGTGCCTGGCGGAGCCGGTCCTCGCCGACCACCCCGACGTGCACCGCCACCTCGACAACCCCACGATCTACGACCTCTGCGCGCATCCCCAGATCGTCGAGAGGGTGGCATCGATACTCGGTCCCGACCTCCTGGTTTGGCACTCGCGCGTGTTCCACAAGCGCGACGACGATCCGCCGATCCCGTGGCACCAGGACGGTGTGTACTGGAACCTCGAGCCCCTCGTGTCGGTCTCGGCATGGATCGCGATCGACCGAGCGGAGCGCGACAACGCCTGTGTGCAAGTGATCCCCGGCTCGCACCTTCGGCCGTTGCCCCACATGCGCACGTCACCGACGGCCCGCTTCGGCCAGCAGGCCGATCCCGATCACGTCGACGCGTCGGCGGCGGTGCCCATCGAGTTGGAACCGGGCGAGTTCTTCCTGTTCGACACGTGGCTCCTGCACTCGTCGACGGCGAACACGTCGGGCCGACGTCGGACGGCGCTGTCAGTTCGGTACACCACTCCCGACGTGACCGTCGCCGTGAAGACGTTGGCGCCATCGGTCCCCGGCTACGGGCTCCAATTGGTTCGCGGACAGGACCGAGACTCGAGGAACCCGCGGGCACCATCGCCCGGTCCGCGCGGGAGCCGCAGCGGATGAAGCCGTAGTGCGTCGTGGTTGATGGTTTCGCCGGACTGACGCTGTGCGACTCGGTGGAAGCAGCCGACTGGGTCCGTGCCGCGTTACGACCTTGGGATCTCGGGATTCACCATGTCTCGACGCTCGTTCCGGCTCGGTATTTCGCGCATGCCCGCGTGCTCCACCGTCCACGGAAGGGTGCCGACGACATCCGGTGGACTGACATCGCCGCGGCGAGGGGTCGGCACCTACGAGGAGAGACGCAGTTCGCCGAATTGATCGACTGGCACGGCGACGCGGCGCACCCGTCGCCTCCGGAGCCGTGGTACGAGCCCGACCGGGGATCGTTGCGTCCGAGCGAATGTGCGGCAGTGGCCGCGGTCCTCGCTCGTCACACCACCACGCCGGAGCACTGTTGGTTCTGCGTCTGGGAAGGGTACGGATGGCCCGTACTCAACCGTCTTGGTGAGGGCGCGCCTCGGGTCGCGCTCGAACATCGCGACTGCCTGCTGTTCCACGGCCCGGTGTCAGCCGCTACCGCGTTCCGGTCAGAACCTTGGTTCCAGAGTGCAACCTTGTGGTGGCCCGAGGACCGCGCTTGGTGCGTGGCAAGCGAGCTCGACATCTACTCGACCTACGTCGCAGGCACGCCTTCCGCGGTGCACGAGCTCGTCGAACATCCAGAGCTGGAAGTCCTCTCCTGCACCGCCGAGCAGGACATCGACCACGGCCCGTACGCCGCGTGGCGATAGGTGTCGCCGACGTCGCCGTACGCGGCCGCCGGGCTGGCCGCGTACGGCGTCGAGTTCGTGGTGGGTCGGGCGGCGCGCGCTCGTGCTGCTCGGATTGCAGCAGCAGTGCGTCCGCGCGCTCGTCGACGACCACACCACCCAGAGCCGAGCCATCGCAGCCTGCTCGCGTTCGCTCAAGCCTCAGGCTCGACGCTGAGCGGTGCGGCGATACCGGATGTCGAGCCGCCGCAGCCGGGCGTTGAAGTCGTTCACCAGCTTGGCGCGGCGCACCGGATCGTCCTCGCGCGCAAGGTCGGAGTCGAGCTGGGCCTCGAGCTCGGCGACCCGCGCGGCACTGCTGCGCGGCATGGCCGTCTTCGGCGGAGTCCGCGGCGTCCGTCCGCTCAACCAGCCGCCTCCGTCGCGCACCGCTCGACGGGGCTGCGGATCGGTCCAGCCGAGGTCACGCTTCAGCACATATTGATCCGAGGCCTTGTTCACCCCCACCGAGACGACGGCGAGCGGCTCGAAACACGCCTTGACGCACTCGGCGCGAGTGCAATAGTCGTAGCGCAGCTCGACCCGCTCGGGCGCAAGTTCTGCGCCGCAGTGCCTGCACCTCAAAGCACGACCTCCAACGGGAACTCAAAGTGAGCCTCGCTGCAACGGTGGAAGCGGGCTTCTCATTCCCGGGGGGACCCAGAGGGCCCCTGGAGTCACCGTCGCACCCGATTCGAACCGGGCGAGCGGGCCGCCGAGCATCCTGGTGGTCGAGGTGTCACCATTGACGCATGCGGCATTCGGAGCCGACGCTGGAGCGAGACCGGACCGCGCGGCGCTCGGGCGCGGTGTTCCTGCTCTCCGTGGGCGCCGCGGGGCTCGCCCTGTTCGCCGGCTTCGGGTTCGCAATGGCCGCCTGCGCCAACTCGGTCGGCGACGTGTTCTCCGGATTCGGAAACATCGGGTCGTTCGAGACGGTGGAGCCCATCCCGATCCCGCAGACCGCGTGCCCCTACGTACGGCTTGCATCCGCCGCCGCCGCCGATGCCGCCGCACCGTGGCACGACGCGTTCACGCCGTCCCCCGACTGGGCCCGCTTTTCGAAGCAGCTCTCGGAGCCACTCGCGAATCTCGACGCTGCACTGCGCGCGGCCGTTGTCCACGTCCCCGGCCCGGTGGCGCAAGACCTGCGCACCGTTCTGCAGGACGTGCAATTCGGTCGCGTGCAACTCCTGGCGGCGACATCGGTGAGCGAGTACCTGTCCGGGTCCAAGGTCCTCGAGGGCTTCACCGCTCTCGGCCACGCGAGCGCGCTCATCGGCACTGCGTGCGGCCCGACACTGGCGCCGCCGCTTCCGTTCTGATGCGACCGGCCGAGCCTCGTGCGCCGATCACTGCGGGCCTGCGCGACGTGGTGACCCACCGCCTGACACTGCGCCGGCTGACCACGGACGACCTCGACGAGCTCACGGTCATCTTCGCGCAGCGCGAGACGTGGGAGTTCCCGTACGGGCGGGGCATGACGAGCATCGAGACCGAAGCATTCCTCGAGCGACAGAACGCACTGTGGTGTGCGTACGGGTTCGGGGGCTGCTCGGCCCGTGAACGCAATGGTGGTCGACTCATCGGCATCATCGGTCTCTCGGTCCCGACCATCGGCGCCGAGCCCCGGGCGCCGGTATCGGTGGGCTGGCGGCTCGACCCGTCCGCCTGGGGACGGGGATACGCCACCGAGGGCGCGGCCGCGCTCATCGACGAGGCGCTTACGACATTGCGCCACGACCGAATCTGC
>JAUZEI010000416.1 GCA_030839105.1 Actinomycetota bacterium | reverse complement strand
GCCCGCGCGCGACGAACCGCCGGAGTGCGTGTTGCGCGTCGCATGGCGGTGTGCCGATCAGCGCACGGCAGGACTCGTCGGCCGCGAGCTCGTCCCGCTCACCCTTTCGGCGCCTCCCGCGGGGATGACCGGCGCCGGACGGGGCGGAAGCAGCGCGACCGAGCTGCTCACGATCTGGCCCACGCTCATCGACAAGACGGTCGTCGACTCCCAAGTGCGGGTTGTCCTCGAGGAGGTCCGGTAGTGGCACGCCTCGCGTTGCGCGAAATCTGCGGGTACCGCGCCGGCGACAAGGGCGACGTCGCGAACGTGGCGATCTTCGCCGACGACGACGAGACGTACGCTCTCGTCGTGCGCGAGGTCACCGCCGCGCGCGTGAAGAAGCACTTCGGCGCGATGGTGCAGGGCCGGGTGGACCGCTACGAGGCCGCGAACGTACGCGCCCTCAACTTCGTGCTGCAGGGCGCTCTCGGTGGTGGTGGTCCGAGAACGCTGCGCGCCGACGGACTGGGCAAGTCGCTCGGCGGCGCGCTCGTACGCCTGGAGATCGACGTGCCCGACTCGATGGCCGACCGCCGCCGCGCCCGGCCCGACGTGTCGTGGGCCGACGAGATCTTGCGCTGACGGCGAGGAGCACCTGGGCCGACGGCCGGGGAGGCGAAGGTCGCCGGTCGCCGGTCGCCGGGCGCCGTAGGCGGAGCGGTCCGGCGGCGCGGCCGCAAAGGGACCAATCAAGGCCGCTCGGGCAGCCCGCTAACGAACGGTGAGGAAGCCGGCCAGGTTGTCCTGGTCGGCGCGCACCTCGGCGAGCAGGGATTCGCCGGCACCCGCGGGCATCTCGAGCGCGGCGAGGGCCTCGTCGAGCGGTGCGTTCTGCTCCGACTTCACGTGCTCGAGCTCGATCGCGACCGAGTCGGCGGCGACGAGCACGCGACCGAGCGTCGACGTGATCTCGGAAGGAGTCGTGTGATGCGCGCCGATCGCTTCCACCATCTCGGCCGGGAAGCGCATCACCGAAAGTGCCGCGGCGCCGACTTCGGCGTGAGTCATGCCGAACTCGATGCGCTCGGCCTCGAGCCGCGAAAGGGTCGGATCGCCCGCGAGCAGTTCGAGCACCGTGTCGTAACGGCGCGGGGCGCGGCGGAAGACGAGCGCAGCGCCGAGGTCGTGGAGCAGGCCCGAGCTGAACGCGTCGTTCGGTTGGATGCCGACCCGGCGCGCGATCGCGGCCGCGGCGGCGGCGGTCGTGACCGAGTGCGGCCAGAAGTCGGCGGGAACGGAGCGACCCTTCTCCGAGAAGAGGTCGAAGGCGGCGGTCGTCGCGATGGCCCGAACTGTCGCCAGGCCCAGCACGGTCACGGCCCGCCACGCGGACGAGACCTTCCCGGAGAGACCGTAGAACGCGGTGTTCGCGAGCCGGATCACCTGAGTGGAGAGTGCCGGATCGGACTCGATCAGCCGTCCGAGGTCGGCCGCCGAGGTGCGGGGGTCCTCGAGCATCCAGAGGAGACGCATCGCCGCGCCCGGCTGCACGGGCAGCTGGGTCACTTCGGTGATCAGGTCGTTTGTTTCGGCTGTCGCCATTGTTTGCGCCCCCGTTGAGGCCCACCTCCGGGCCGGTGGCCGGGCTGGGTGGCCAAGGTGGGTGGCCAGGGTGGGTGGTACGTCTCGGACTCCTCGTATATCGGTTGCAATCGACAACCCCTGAGAAGGATCTCGCGGGCCCTACGCTTCCGACCCGATGAAACACCCCGCTCGACTCCCCACCTCGACTCGTCCCCGCCGCTACGAGCTCCTGGTCGCTCCCGATCTGGAGGCATCCACGTTCGCGGGGGAGGTGGTCATCGCGCTCGAGCTCTCCGAGCCGACCGACACGATCATCCTCAACTCGAAGGGGTTGCAGCTCGCCCTCGTGGAGCTCAGCCAGGGCGAGACACCGATCGACGCAGCACTCACCATCGACGCCGAGCGCGAGCAGATCGTCATCACCGCGAATCGGGTGTTGGCGGCCGGAGATGCAGTGCTGGAGCTGCAGTTCGACGGCGAGATCAGCCATGGACTGCTCGGTTTCTACCGCAGCACCTACGTCGACGAGGCCGGTGTCGAGCGGGTTCTGGCCGCGACACAATTCGAGGCGCCGCACGCCCGGGCCGCGTTCCCGTGCTTCGACGAGCCGGAGTTCAAGGCGATCTTCGCGATCACCGTCGTGGTCGCCGACGGTTTGCTGGCCATCTCGAACGGCCCCGAGGTCGACCGCGAGAAGCTCCCCGATGGCAACGTCCGTGTCCGATTCGGCCCGACCATCCCGATGTCGACGTATCTCGTCGCATGGGTCGTCGGTCCGCTCGAGGTGACCGAACCGGTCGACGCGGGCGGCGTCGCGGTGCGCGTGGCACACGTTCCCGGGCGCGGTCATCTCACCCGATTCGCGCTCGACGTGGGCACGTTCGCGATCGAGTTCTTCGCCGACTACTACGGGATCCCCTATCCCGGGGAGAAGTGCGACCTCGTCGCCCTCCCCGACTTCTCCTTCGGCGCGATGGAGAACCTCGGATGCGTCACCTTCCGCGAGACGCGCCTGCTGCTCGATCCGGCCGAGGTCACCCTGGACGAGATGTCGGGCGCGGCGCTCACCATCGTCCACGAGATCGCACACATGTGGTTCGGCGACCTCGTCACGATGAAGTGGTGGAACGGCATCTGGCTGAACGAGGCGTTCGCCACCTTCATGGAGCACCTCGGCGTCGACGCATACAAGCCCGAGTGGAAAACGTGGGACGAGTTCGCGCTCGGACGCGCGGCCGCCCTCGACGTCGACGCGCTGGAGCACACGCGTACGGTGGAGTACGAGGTCGTCACACCCGAGGACGCCGACGGGATGTTCGACCTCCTCACCTACCAAAAGGG
The DNA here is from genome assembly GCA_030839105.1 of Actinomycetota bacterium. Lineage (GTDB taxonomy): Bacteria > Actinomycetota > Acidimicrobiia > IMCC26256 > PALSA-610 > PALSA-610. Next base: position 4,660 of record JAUZEI010000416.1, on the reverse strand, counting down.
CGGCTCGGTACTGCGCATGCTCGAACGTTGGCTCGGCGCCGACGCGTTCCGCGCCGGTGTTCGCCACTATCTCGCGCGCTACCAGCTCTCGAACACCGAGACCACCGATCTGTGGGACGCACTGGAGGAGGCAACGGGGAAACCGGTACGCCGCATCATGGACACCTGGATCTTCCAACCCGGGTTCCCGGTGGTGAGCGTCGACAACGGCGTCATCGAGCAACGGCGGTTCTCGTACGGAAGCCAACCGCACGATGAGAAGTGGGTATTGCCGGTGCTCGCGCGCGTGCACACGGCGGAGTCGTCCCAGACGATGTCCCTGCTGTCGGACGCGCAGCCCCTGCCGCTCGAGGCACCCGAGAATTCGCTGGTGGTGCTCAACGCGGGCGGCGAAGGTTTCTACCGGGTCGCGTACAACACCGAGTCGCGGGCCGCGCTGCTCGACGGCGGCGTGCTGCAGCCGTTGGAACGGTTTGCGCTCGTCGACGACCTGTGGGCATCGGTCCTCGCCGGCGACGCGACCGCGGCGGAGCTCCTGACGTGCGCCCGTCGCTTTGCCGATGAAGCCGACCCCGTCGTCTGGCGGGTCGTGATCGGCCATCTGCGCGCTACCGCCCGGCTCGTCGAAGGCGACGCGCTGGAGCGCATGCGCGCCGAGATCGCGAAGATCGTCCGGCCCACGATGCAGCGCCTCGGCTGGGACGAGCGCTTTGACGACGACCGCACGCGCCAGCTGCGCGGCCTGCTCGTCAACGTGCTCGGCTCCACCGCGAAGGACCCGGAGATGATCGCCCGGGCGCGCGAGATCTACGAACGGGGCGGCGCCGACGCCGACGTCCAGGCCGCGGCGATCAGTGTCGTCGCCGGCAACGGCACCGCCGACGAGTTCGACGAGTTCATCTCCCGGGCGGCCAAGACCTCGAACCCGCAGGAGCAGCTCCGCTACCTGTATTCGCTGGGCGACTTCCCCGACGAGGCGCTCGTGCTGCGCGCGGTCGAGCTCGCGCTCTCGGACGCGATCCGGGCCCAGAACGGCCCGTTCGTCGTCCAGCGCGCGCTGCGCAATCGCGAGCACGGTCCCGCGGCGTGGGCGTTTGTACGCGACCACTGGGACCTGGTGCAGGCGCGGTTCAGCCCGTCGCTCATCCCGAGGGTGATCGAGGGCACGACGTGGCTCGTCGAAGACCGTGTCGCCGACGACGTCATGAACTTCGTCGATACGCATCCCGTCGCAGCGGGCGGTCGCACGATCGCGCAGCACATGGAACGCCTGCAGGTCCATCGCGCAACGGTCGCCCGCGAGCGCGACCGATTCGCCGCCGCGCTCTTGCAGGCGGGCTAGGAGCCTCTTCCACGAACGGTCTTGGAATACCGTCGTCGGGAAAGAGCATCGCGACGGTCGCGCCGGCGTGAGGGCCCGAGGTACCGCGAGTGGTACGGCCCGGTCGCACTACGACTCTTCGAGGGTGGGGGATCTCGAGGTCGTCTTCGGGGGCGAGGTGTCCTCGCCGTGCACCACCGACGAGTCGCCGCTCTCGATTGCGAGAACTGCGAGCCCGGTCGCATTGAGGGGCGCGTCGTCGCGTTCGCGGAGGGACGCCGCGGCCGCGCGCGTCGCTTCGTGCGCGACCCGATCGCGATCGGTGGGAAAGCTGAACCGCCAGCGGCGCGACTGCAAGCCGATCGCGACTTTCGTGTCGTCGTCGGCATCCACCTCTACACCCGTCGCGGGAAAGATCCGGCAGTCGTAGGCGCGACAGGTGCGGGGACGGTGGGCGTAGATGGAGCACTTGCCGTCGACGAGCATCGGGCAGTGTCCGCGTTCGTCGTAGCCCATCAGCACGTGACCGCGGGGCGCGCGCGGCGCGGGGAACAACAACTCATTCGGAATGTGCGCGAGCGTTTCGGTCTCGTCCGGTTCGATGCGCACGAACTGGGACGAGGTGCAACACGCAGTGCATGCTCCGCACGGCACATCCGATTCCTGCTCACCGCGGATCGCGGCCTGCATACCGGCGAGCCACGCCGCGAACTCACCCGCCGGCAGTTCGGCTCCGTTCACCTTCTCTTCGTTCACCTTCTCTTCGTTCGCCTTCTCCTCGTCCGTATCCTCGGCCCCGGGATTCGGCGACGTTGCGTCGTTCATCCGTTCCAGCCTCGCGCGGGTCCGGTGTCGACGTCGCCGCCGGCCCCGCACTGTGATCGCGTCATACGCGAGGATCGCCCACGTCACGGGGCTCACAACGGCTTGGTCGCACGCGTCCAGAACCGGTCGATCATCGCCGCGGCACCCCCCGGAAGCTCCACGTCGGCATCGTTGCACCCTCGTCGGAAACCGATGAACGGATGATTCGGGGGCTACACCGTCTCACCCCGGCGATACCGTGACCTCATGGCGCTGGACCGCTTCAGTGCGCCCGTGCGGGCCTGGTTCGAGACCAGCTTCGCCGCGCCCACCGATGCCCAGGTGAAGGGCTGGCCCGCGATCGCAAACGGCGACCACACGCTCCTCCTGGCCCCGACCGGGTCGGGCAAGACGCTCGCCGCGTTCCTCTGGGCGATCGACCAGCTCGGCGTCACGCCCCGCCCCGCCAAGGACCGCCGGTGTCGTGTCCTCTACGTCTCGCCGCTGCGAGCGCTGGCATTCGACGTCGAGAAGAACCTCCGGTCGCCGCTCGCGGGGATCACGCTTGCCGCCGAACGCATCGGTGACGCCTTCGAGGCGCCGGTGGTCGCCATGCGGACCGGCGACACACCCGCCAAGGAACGCCAAAAGCTCGTCCGGAACCCGCCCGACATCCTGATCACCACCCCCGAGTCGCTGTACCTGATGCTCACCTCCCGGGCCCGCGAGACGTTGCGCGGCGTCGAGACGGTGATCATCGACGAGATCCATGCCCTCGCGCCGACGAAGCGGGGCGCGCACCTCATGCTCTCGCTCGAGCGCCTCGAGGCGATCACCGACAAACCGCCGCAACGCATCGGTCTTTCCGCCACGCAGCGCCCCCTCGACGAGATCGCACGCTTCCTCGGGGGATTCGCCGCACACGGGCAGCGTCCGGTCTCGGTCGTCGACGCGGGTTCGCGCAAGGCGCTCGACGTCGAGGTGATCGTTCCGGTCGACGACATGAACGAGCCGGGCGCGCACTCGGCCGCGTCCGGCGCCACCGCGGGCGCGCTCGGGCTCGACGACCCCGAAGCGCACAGCAGCATCTGGCCGCACGTCCACCCGCGCATCCTCGAGTTGATCCGCGCGCACCGCACCACGATCGTGTTCTGCAACGCCCGCCGGCTCGCGGAACGGCTCGCGGCCAGTCTCAACGAGCTCGCCGGAGAAGAGCTCGTGCGTGCGCATCACGGCTCACTCGCACGCGAGCAACGCGTACAGGTCGAGTCCGAGCTGAAGGAGGGCCGGCTCCGGGGCATCGTCGCCACGTCGAGTCTCGAGCTCGGTATCGACATGGGCACCGTCGACCTGGTCGTGCTCGTCGAGTCACCGGGATCGGTCGCACGGGGTATCCAACGGGTCGGTCGGGCCGGCCACCAGGTCGGCGAACCGAGCACCGGCAAGATCTTCCCGAAGTACCGCGGCGATCTCCTGGAAGCCGCGATCGTCGTGCGGCGCATGCGCGAGGGTCTCGTCGAGGAGATGCGTTACCCGCGCAACCCGCTCGACGTGCTGGCCCAACAGATCGTGGCGACGGTGGCGATCGACGAGTGGGGCGTAGACGACCTCTACGCGCTGGTCCGACGGTGCGCGAACTTCGCCGAGCTATCCGAGGACGCGTTCCGGGAGACGCTCGACATGCTCGCCGGGCGCTATCCGTCCGACCGGTTCAGCGGGCTGCGACCGCGCGTCGTGTGGGATCGCGTGGCGGGACGCCTTCGCGCGCGCGAAGGTGCGCAGAGTGTCGCGGTGCAGAGCGGCGGCACGATCCCCGATCGCGGCCTGTTCGGTGTCTTCCTCCCCGACGGCGGCCGGGTCGGCGAGCTCGACGAGGAGATGGTCTACGAGAGCCGGGTCGGCGAGTGCTTCGTGCTCGGCGCGTCCACGTGGCGCATCGAGGAGATCACTGTCGACCGGGTGGTCGTCACGCCCGCCCCCGGTGAGCCCGCGAAGACGCCGTTCTGGAAGGGCGACCGGCCCGGGCGGCCGCTGGAGCTCGGCCGCGCCCTCGGCGGACTCGTGCGCGAGCTGCGCGCGGTTGACGGCCCGAAGGCCGAATCGATCCTGCAGGAGGGGGGCCTCGACGCGCGCGCCGCCTCGAACCTCCGCATGTATCTCGATGAGCAGGCCGAGTCGACCGGCGCAATTCCCGACGACCGCACGATCGTCATCGAGCGGTTCCCCGACGAGATCGGCGACTGGAGGGTCTGCATTCTCACGCCGTTCGGCTCGCGCGTGCACGCGCCCTGGGCGCTCGCGATCGAAGAGCGTCTGGCGCGCGCCGATCTCCCGGTCCAGGTCCTGTGGAGCGACGACGGGATCATCCTGCGCCTGCCCGAATCGCTCGACGACGTCGCGACCGAGCTGTTGCTCCCCGAACCCGACGAGATCGACGAACTGCTCGTCGCCGGGCTCCCGAACACGTCGCTGTTCGCGTCGAAGTTCCGTGAGAACGCGGCGCGTGCGCTGCTCCTGCCGCGGCGCCGGCCGGGC
>JAUZEI010000355.1 GCA_030839105.1 Actinomycetota bacterium | reverse complement strand
CTTCCGCGAGCCGCGCCCACATCGGGTCGTACACCTCGTCACCGGGACTGCGCGAGAAACCCGGTCCGCGTATCGGACCGGAACGCATGACCACGACATGCGCACCGTGCTCCAGCGCGTACGCGACCTCCTGCTCGGCCCGCTCGGGATCCTGGAGCGCGATGTACGGCGCCGCGTAGATCCGGTCGTCGTAGTTGAAGGTCCAGTCGTCGAGCATCCACTCGTTGAACGCATGGAAGACGTCGTGCACCGCGCCGGGATCGTGCAGCAGTGCCTCTTCGACACCGACGCCGAGCGTCGGGAACAAGAAGCAGCCGAGCATCCCCTGCGTGTCCATCAACTTCACGCGCGCCTCGGGCTCGCGGTACGCGGGATTGATCGGTTCGAGCTCGCCGAACGCGGCGCGGATGTCGTCGCCGGCCTGCTTGCCGCGGAAGTAGTCGTCGAGACAACCGGGACGCGCGACCGGGTCGAACGTGGGGTTCGGGATGAAGCGAAAGATCTTGTTGTCGACGATCATCCGGTTCTTGCCGTCGATGTTCGCCCACTGCACCAGCTTCGAGCGGTGCTTCGGAAGATGGCGGATGAAGGCGTCAGTGGCCTCGTAGTAGTGGTTGTCGGCGTCGAAGACGTCGAAATCGACGGTTCCCATGGCGTCTCCCGTTTCTCGGGTATCCGGCCGGCCGGACGAGGCCGGACCCAGAATCTAGAACGTAATTCTAGTCTAGCGACTCATCCCGGGGCGGGCTACTCCTCTCGTTCCGAGCCGTCGGCCGGCTTCAGGCGATCGGCCCGCAGCGCGGAGCGCCGGAGTTTGCCCGCGTCGTCGCGCAGCGCGTCGTCCGTGAACTCGAAGGTGCGCGGGATCTTGTAGCGGACGAGGCGCTCGCTCAGATGCGCGCGCAGGTCGTCGAGGTCGATGGCCGTGCCGTCGTCGGTCTGGACGATCGCATGTACGAGGTTGCCGAGGTCGTCGTCGGGAAGCCCGATCACCGCGCACGACCGGACGCGCGGGTGCTCGTCGAGCGCCGCCTCGATCTCGGCCGGATAGATGTTCGCTCCGCCCGCCAGGATCATGTCGGTCTGGCGGTCACTCAGATAGAGGTAGCCGTCGGCGTCGAGCGAACCCATGTCGCCGAGCGACTCCCAACCGCCCTCGATGCGACGGGCCTCGGCGCCGATGTAGTGGTACGTCCGCAGGTTCTCGTCGTCGGACGGCCGCATGAACACCTCGCCGACCTCGCCCGGCTCGGCCTCCGTTCCGTCGGGGCGCAGCACCTTGAACTGGTCGACGTTCACCTTCCCGACCGAGCCCTTGTGCGCCATCCACTCCACGCCGGTGATGATCGTCGCGGCCTGTGCCTCCGTGCCGCCGTAGAGCTCCCAGATCGTCTCCGCGCCGAGCCAGTTGATCCACTCCTCCTTCAACCACGGAGGGCACGGCGCGGCGAGGTGCCACACGACCTTCAACGACGAAACATCGAAATGCTCGCGCACGCGGGCCGGGAGCTTGGAGATGCGTGCCATCATCGTCGGCACGAGGTACATCGAGTCGGGGTGGAACCGGTCGATCAGCTGCAGCGTGCGCTCCGCGTCGAACTTGCCCATCAGCACGACGTGGTTGCCCGCGAGCAAGGCCGTCATCGTCCAGATGAAGGGACCGTTGTGGTACAGCGGCCCGGGCATCAGGTGCGTGCCGTCGATCCGCATGCCGAGCAGCGGCGCGGCGTCGGCATCGATCAGGCTCGCCTGGTTCGCGAGGATCAGCTTCGGCCGACCGGTCGAGCCCCCCGAGGTCATTGCCTTGTACGGGTTCGACACCGCGTCGGGCAGCGGGCCGTCGTCGAGACCGTCGACGTCGAGCGGGTTGTCGACGACGACACGCGGAGCCGCGAGCTCGATGATCGCCTCGAGCTCGCGCGGGGGGAGACGCGCGGAGACGGGTTGGGGCACCGCGCCGAGCTTCCAGCACGCGATGGTGGTGGCGACGAACTCCGCCGAATTCGGAAGCGCGATTGTGACGAGGTCGTCCGGTCCCACCCCTCGAGCGACGAGGGCACGCGCGGTGCGGTTCGCGAGCGCCTCGAGCTCGGCCCGCGTCGACGTGTGCTGTCCGGCCGTCGTGTCGCCTGCTCTGCCGCCGGCAGTGTCGATGGTGAGGGCGGGATGGTCCGGGTCGCGGGCGACGTGGTCGGCAAGCCGGTGCGGATACGAGATCAGGGCCACGAACGTGATTCTGGCGCGCCACCGCAGCGACGGACAGCCGACTTCAACCAACGCAGCTGGGAGAGCTCCGCGCAGCAGTCGCAACAGACGTCGAGATGGGCGGCGATGACCAGCATCGTGGTGGCGTCGCACTCGCAGTCGACGTAACAGTTGATGACCGCGAGCACCTCCGTGCAGCTGGGCCGCGCACTCACGGCAAGGGGTTCCGGCGTCACCACGTGAACAGGGAACCCGCGGATCGGGCCCCTGATTCCCCGCTGTCGTAGGGTCGGCCGCTATGTGGACTTCGGATACGGCTCTTTCGGGCTCGACGGCGCTCGTCACCGGTGGCGCATCGGGGATGGGCGAGGCGACCGCCCGGCGACTGGCGGCCGCCGGCGCGACGGTCGTCATCGTCGATCGCGACCAGGCCAAGGGCGAACAGGTCGCAGGCGAGCTCGACGGACAATTCGCGCCGGCCGACGTGACCAGCGAAGCCGAGGTCGCGGCGGCGGTCGAGGTCGCGACCGCAACCGCACCGCTGCGGACGTGCATCCATTGCGCGGGCATCGGTTGGGCCGAGCGCACGCTCAACCGGGCCGGTGACCCACACTCGCTCGAGACGTTCCGCAAAGTCGTCGACATCAATCTCGTCGGCACCTTCAACGTGCTGCGGCTCGTCGCGGCGGGCATGTCGGCCAATGAACCCGATGAGCAGGGTGAACGGGGCGTGATCGTCAACACCGCGTCGATCGCGGCCTACGACGGCCAGGTCGGTCAGGCCGCGTACTCCGCGTCGAAGGGCGGCGTCGTCGCGCTCACGCTCACCGCGGCCCGCGATCTTGCAGCTGTCGGTATCCGCGTGTGCACCATCGCGCCCGGGCTCGTCGACACACCTCTGCTCGGAGGCCTCCCGGCCGAATCCCGCGACGCGCTGGCCCAGTCGGTGCTGTTCCCGAAGCGGCTCGGCGTGCCCGACGACTTCGCGTCGCTCGCGGTGGAGGTCGTGCGCAACGGATACCTCAACGGCGAGGTCATCCGCATGGACGCCGGTATCCGGATGCCGCCCAAGTAGCCGCGAACATCAGGCACGCGGAGCGGCAGAGTGCGGACGAGCGGAGCCGCCCACGGCGGAGCGAGGGAGCCCGGGAACATGGCAGAGTAGGGCCATGGCGACGCACCCGACCCGCGACGACATCGACCTCCTCGACGGCAGCTTCTACGTCGACGACCCGCACGAGAAGTACACGTGGATGCGGGAGAACGCTCCCGTCTACTTCGACGCCGACAACGGCGTGTGGGGCATCGCGTCGTACGCGGCCTTGCTCGCGATGGAAAAGGACCCGACGACGTTCTCGAACGCGGGCGGTATCCGTCCCGACAACGGTCCGATCCCGATGATGATCGACATGGACGATCCGGAGCACTGGAAGCGGCGGAAGGTGGTGAACAAGGGCTTCACTCCGCGCCGGGTGCGCGACAGCGAGCAGAAGATCCGCGACACGTGCGACGCGATCATCGATCAGGTCTGCGAGCGCGGTGAGTGCGACTTTGTGAGGGACATCGCAGCACCGCTACCGATGATCCTCATCGGCGACATGCTCGGCGTCGAACCCGCCGACCGCGACGATCTGCTGCGGTGGTCGGACGACATGGTGAGCGCGCAGAGCGGAAACGCGACCGACGAGCAGTACGTGAAGGCGATGGACGCCATGGTCGGCTACAGCGCGTTCTGCGAACACGCCGTCGCGCAGCGCCACGCGCAGCCGACCGACGACCTCATGAGCGTGCTCGTCCACGCCGAGGTCGACGGCGACCGCCTGAGTCCCGACGACGTGCTGCACGAGTCGCTCCTGATCCTCGTGGGCGGCGACGAGACGACGCGCCATGTCATCAGCGGCGGCGTCGAACAGTTGCTACTGCACCCGGACCAGCGACAGCTGCTCGTCGACGATCCGTCGAAGATCACGGTCGCGGTCGAGGAGATGCTGCGGTGGGTCACGCCGATCAAGAACATGTGTCGCACGGTCACCGTCGACACGGAGTTCATGGGACAGCCGATGACGGCCGGGCAGAAATGCATGCTGTTGTTCGAGTCGGCCAACCGCGACTCGAGCCGGTTCGACGAACCCTTCCGCTTCGACGTCGAGCGCCACCCCAACGAGCACCTCGCGTTCGGCTTCGGCGCGCACTTCTGCCTGGGCCAGGCGCTCGCCCGGCTC
>JAUZEI010000337.1 GCA_030839105.1 Actinomycetota bacterium | reverse complement strand
CGGCTCAATCCGTTGGGATTGAACAACACCGCGCCCGCGCTCTACTCGTACGGTTCCGAGGAACAACGCCTGCGTTTCCTGCCGCCGATGGTCCGCAACGAAGAGAAGTGGTGCCAGCTCTTCAGCGAGCCGGGTGCGGGCTCGGATCTCGCGTCGCTCGCGTGCCGGGCGGAGCGCGACGGCGACTCTTGGTGCGTTACAGGCCAGAAGGTATGGAGCACCTGGGCGCACTTCTCCGACTTCGCGATCCTGCTCGCGCGTACCGACGCCGACGCGCCCAAGCGTCAGGGGATCACGTACTTCCTGCTCGACCTGCACCAGCCCGGTGTGGAGGTGCGGCCGCTGCGCCATATCGGCGGCGAAGTGGAGTTCAACGAGGTGTTCCTCGACCGTGCGATTGTGCCCGACGAGTACCGCGTCGGCGAGATCGGTCAGGGCTGGAAGGTTGCGAACGCGACGCTGTCGGGTGAGCGCCAGATGGTGTCGGGTGGGAGCTCGGGCGGCGTCGACCGCATCGGCGGGCGCGGGGTCGAGCACCTGCTCGAGCTGGCGCGCGCGTCGGGCCGCGACCACGACCCCGTCGTCCGCGATCGCCTCATGCGCGTGCTCAGCGAGGAGCGCATCCGGGACTGGACCAATCAGCGCACGCGTGCGCAGGTCAAAGCCGGTCGCGCGCCCGGGCCCGAGAGCTCCGTCGGAAAAGTGCATCAGGGCGAGCTGAACCAGCGCATCCAACTGCTCGCGACCGACCTGCTGGGCGTCGACGCGATGGCGTGGCCCGGCGCCATCGACGAGTCGCCACGCCCCGACCTGCCGCTCGAGGTACGCGGCATGTTGCGGAGCCGGGCGAACACGATCGAGGGCGGGACGACCGAGGTCAACAAGAACATCGTCGGCGAGCGTGTGCTCGGTCTGCCCCGTGAACCCGATCCGTGGCAGGGTGCGCCCTGGCGCGAAGTCCCGAGGAGCTGACCCAGCGTGGAATACCCGAAGCTGGAGACCCTGCAGCTCGAACGCAAGGGTCCGGTGGGCTGGCTGATCAACAACCGGCCCGACCAACTGAACGCCATGAACGCGTTGATGCGAGACGAGTTCGAGCTCGCCTGGCGCGCCCTTGACGCCGATCCCGAGGTGCGGGTGATCGTGCACACCGGCGCCGGGCGCGCGTTCCAGACGGGAGTCGACGTCACCGAGATCGCGACCGACGGCGCCGGCATGCAGCGGTACCGCGATTCGGTCGAGAACTTCGATTTCCACTTCACGTCGTGGCACAACGACGTCTGGAAGCCGGTGATCACCGCGGTCAACGGGATCTGTGCGGGCGGCGGCTTTCACTGGATCGCCGACGCCGACATCGTGATCGCGGCGTCCGACGCGCAATTCTTCGACCCGCACGTCTCCATAGGCCAAGTGGTCTCGATCGAGGCGATCGGGCTGATGAAGAAGATGCCCGTGGAAGCCGTGATGCGCATGGCGTTCGTCGGTCGGCACGAGCGCCTGTCCGCAGCGCGCGCGTACGAGCTCGGCATGATCAGCGAGATCGTCGACCCGCCCGAGCGCCTGCGCGACGCCGCCCAACAGTTGGCCGAGAAAATCGCGCGCAACTCGCCGGCTGCGATGGCGGCGACGAAGCGCGCGCTCTGGGGTGCGCTCGAGCTGGGTCTCACCGACGCGTGTAAGGCAGGCGCGGTCGAGCTGGTCTCGATGTGGGGTCACCCCGACCAGGAAGAAGGCCCGCGCGCGTTCGCGGAAAAGCGCGACGCGCAATGGGCGCCGCCCACGAGCGCGCCCCGAGGCGCATGAAGTTCTCTCTCGAACTGCCGATCGGCGAGCCCGACGCGCTCGTGCAGTGTGCGCTCGAGATCGAGGACGCGGGCTTCGACGCCTGCTTCGTCACCGACCATCCCTACCCCGGGCGCGAGTGGCTCGCGACGGGCGGTCACGAGACCCTCGATCCCTTCGTCGCGCTCTCGTTCGCGGCGGCCGCGACGCGGCGGTTGCGCCTGCACACGAACTGTCTCATTCCGGCGTACCGCAATCCGTACCTGACCGCGAAGTCGGTCGCGACCCTCGATGCGTGCTCGCGCGGACGCGTGATCCTCGGAGTCGCGGTCGGATACCTGGAGCCCGAGTTCGAAGCGCTCGGCGTTCCGTTCGCCGAGCGCGCGGCGCGGCTCGACGATGCACTCTGGGCGATGAAGCAGGCCTGGGCCGACGAGACCCCCGACAACATTGTCACGCCCCGCTGCGTGCAACAGCCGCATCCGCCGATCTGGGCGGGCGGCAACTCCTCGGCCGCGATCCGGCGCGCGATCACGCACGGCGAAGGCTGGAGCCCGTTCCCCGCGTCGACCCGCACGGCGGCCGCCGTCGACACCGCGACGATGACCGACATCCCGATGCTTGCGAACGCGATCGCGCGCTTCAAGGAACGCGCCGCAGAGGCGGGGCGCACGGAGCCGCTCGACGTGTGCTTCACCCCGTTCTCTCATCCCGGTCACAAGGACGTCGTCGATCCCGACACCTTCGTCGAGGAGGCGCAGGAGCTGGCCGGGATCGGCGTGACCTGGCTCGCCTTCCACCTACCCGCGCCGAGCATCCCCGAGTTCTGCGACACGGTCGCCGCGTTCGGTGAAGCCGTCGCCGAGGCCCACACGTGAACTCCAAGATCTACATCCACGAGCTGATCGACATCATCGGTCCGAACCGGGCGCGCTACATGCACCACATGACCGCGAACTGGTGTCCGACCGCGCGTGACGAGCGCGACATGCTCTGCTTCGGCGTGTGGGGAACCGTCGGGTCGACCGGCAACTGGCCCGAGGTCGTCAACCTCTGGGAGCTCGACGGCTGGGACGGGTTGGTGGCGAACTTCGCCCACGAGCTCGCGACGCCGTCGTTGCAGGACCCCGCGCTCGCGAAGTGGTGGGGGGTTGCAGCCGAACTACGCCGCGGTGGGTTCGATCGTGTGCTGGTGCCCGAGCCGTGGAGCCCGACGATCGAGGAGTTGACCGACGCGGGCGTGCACGGCGTGGTCTACGCGCACGAGATCGTGCGCGTCCCGGTCGGGACGGTGCGCGCGT
>JAUZEI010000336.1 GCA_030839105.1 Actinomycetota bacterium | reverse complement strand
GCGAGATGAAGCCGTAGCCCTTTTCCGCATTGAAGAACTTCACTGTGCCTTGTGTCACGAAATCTCGATTCTCAGCACGGCTGACCAATGAGCTTGGCCCGCTCGCGCCAATGACTTTAGTCACACCGCGGCTTGGGTGGTCACGAACCACCCCTGGCCTACGTTGTGCCCGATAACGAGTGAAGATCGGGCAACAGTCCCGTTGCGATCTCTTCGACGATCTGTTCGGGCTCGTTCCACACGGGATCATCGGCGCGCGGATGGTGGAAGACCACATCGGTGAAGCCGAATTCGCGGTATCGACCGACGAAGTCGCCGAACGCGGAGACGCTCGCGAGTGGACGCTCGTCGGCGTTGTCGATCAGGAAGATGCGTCGAATCGTCGTCGGATCTCGATCGATCGCCGCGCACGCGTCCTCGAGCACCCGGATCTGGGCACGAACCGCGTCGGCGGTACCGGTGACCGATCGATCTCCGTTCATCGTGTCGCCGAAGGTGATCCACGCGTCGGCATGGCGCGCCGTCAACTCGAGCGCCTTCTTGCCGCCGGCCGCGATAGCCAGCGGGATGCGGGGAACCTGCACGGCCGCCGGCTGCACGCACGCGTCGACGACCGCGTAGTACGTGCCGTCGTAGGAAACGAGGTCTTCGGTCAGCAGCCGAGAGAGCAGTTCGACGAACTCGGTGAGTCGCGCGACGAGCTCCGAGCGGGCGAGTGCTTCATGACCGAAGACCGTGGCGTCGAAACCGATCCCACCTGCGCCGACCCCGAGGATCAACCGGCCGTGGGAAACGTGATCCAGCGTGATCGCGTCCTGGGCGAGCGTGACGGGATGGCGGAGGTTCGGCGAAGCGACCATCGTGCCGAGCCGGATCCGTTCGGTCGCGCCCGCGACTCCGGTGAGCCACGGCAGCGCCGAAAACCACGGCCGGCCGCGGTATCTGCGCCACGACAGATGGTCGTACGTCCAGAGATGGTCGTAGCCCATCGCCTCGATACGACGCGCCCGGGCCAACGACTCGGGCCAAGGGTCGGTTGGGAGCATCAACACGCCGACGCGCATGGCATCGAGTCTTTCACGCGATGCGCGGGAACTACGGGTGGATCTTCTCGCGCGCTTCGAGCATTGCGACGAACTTCTCGATGCGGCGCGCGCGTGTCTCCGGCTTCTTCGCATCCTGGATGCGGTAAAGGATCGCGTAGCGGTTGCGCGAGTCGAGCGTGTCGAAGAAGGCGGACGCCGTGGGATGTTTGCCCAACTCCCGGCGAAGGTCGGGGGGAACCGCAGCGGTGCGCTGCCCGTCGTACGCGCGGTCCCAACGGCCGTCTGACTGCGCGCGCCGAACTTCGGCGAGCCCGGCTGGTTTCATCGTGCCCGACGCGACGAGACGCTCGACGCGATCGCGATTCAGCTTCGACCATCTGCTCTGCGCGGTGCGCGGGCTGAACCGTTGCCGCCAGAAGTGGTCGTCCAGTCGGGCCTTTCGGCCGTCGATCCAGCCGTAGCAGAGCGCGACGTCGAGGGCCTCGGAGTAGGAGACCGATGCGGCGGCCGACCCCTTCTTCGCGAGCTTCAACCACACGCCGCTCGATTTTGCATGATGCTGGGCGAGCCAGGTTGCCCACGCCGTGGCCGACGCGAACTCCATAACCGCTTCGTCGTCGAAAACGCTCACGCAACGACCGTAACGAACGCCGAGCGCTACGCCTGACCCGCGTCCGGCGTGAACTCGTGCGGTTCGACGATCACGAGCCAGTTACCGGAATTGTCGCGCATCACGGCTTCCACACCGTACGGACGCTCGGACGGAGCTTGCACGAACTGCACGCCCTTGGCCGTGAGCTCCTCATACGTCTTCTGGCAGTCGTCGGTCGTCAGGCCGAAGCCGCCCATACCTCCGCCCGCCAGCGCGCGCCGAACGGCGTCGGCCATCCCATCGTCGAGCGGCGGACCGGGGATCATGAGGGTGACATCGAGCTCCGGCTGGCTCGGATGTCCGACCGTGACCCAGCGGAAGTCCGGGCCCATCGTGACGTCGATGCGTTCCTCGAAGCCGAGCACGTCGACGTAAAAGCGCTTCGACGCCTCCTGGTCGGTGACGTAAAGCGTGAAGAGGGAAATGTTGTTGATCATGGGGCGACGTTACGACGGCCGGGCGAGGTCGGCTTCTCCGATATTGCGGAATCCGAGCGCCGATCGGCGAGGCCGTGCATGAAGACGAAGCAGCCCGGGATGTGTGGGGCACCGGTTTCGGCGAACAACGCCTGATACGCGGAGGGCGAGACACCGACGAGATTGCGGAACTTGGCGCTGAACGATCCGACACTGCTGTACCCGACGAGGTAACAGATCTCGGTGACCGTCAGGTTGGTGGCTCGGAGGAGATCCTGGGCGCGCTCGATGCGTCGTTCCGCGAGATACACCGCCGGCGTCTTTCCGTAGGTCTCGGTGAAGCAGCGCAGGAAATGGAACTTCGAGACGCCGGCCGCGCTCGCGAGGACAGTCAGATCGAGCGGTTCCGAATAGTGGCGGTCGGCGAAGTCGCGGGCGCGACGCAAGTGGACCAACAGCTGCTCGGAAGTCCGCGTCATCGTCGGTCAGGCTAGGCGGAGGCACATCGGGCGACCGCGTCGTGACTCGGCGTCGAAGCCTCATCCGTGGCGATCGCGACTGCAATCCCGATTGCGCGGAGTGATCGCCGGGTACCTGCACCGGATGCACTGCGGGGAGCGCAGGATCGTGTCGTCCGATCGTTCGGACTCCCGGATGGAGCGAGCGCGCGGCGGAGATGCGGAAGCGATCGGCGAGCTCTACGCCGAGCTGTCGCCGTGCGTCGCGGGATACCTGCGGGGGAGCGGCGTTCGGGACGCGGACGACCTCGCGGGTGATGTTTTCGTCAGCATGATCCGTGGGCTGGCCAGATTCCGGGGCGACGAGACCGCATTCCGGCGCTGGGTTTTCACGATCGCGCACCACCGGCTCGTGGACGCGCTCCGCAAACAAGCCGTCCGGGCGATACGTCTACCCGACGACGAACCGGCGGGCGTCAGCGAGGACCCGTACGACCGTGTGCTCGATCGGGTGGACGCCGCGCCGGCGGTCATCGCCCTGGGGAGCTTGACTTCGGAACAGCGTGACGTCGTTCTCCTGCGCTCGGTCGCGGGTCTATCCGTCGCAGATACGGCAGCGGTGTTGAAGAAGTCGTCCGGTGCCGTCAAGACGCTGCACCGACGCGCGCTCGCCGCGCTGGCGAAACTCGTCGACGGCGAGACGGTGTCATGACGCTCGCCCGTTGGTCCCCGGGGAGCGCCGACGACCGCATCGTCGCGACGCTGCGCCGCGAGCTCCTCGTGCCGCTGCCCGACGACGTTAGGGCCGCGCACCTCGAAGCGATGCTGCTCGAGCGCGATTGGGAGCGGCCGCCGGAACCCGCCGTTCGACCGAAGTTGCGAGCACGAACGATCGTGGGTTCCTGTGTGGTCGTGACCGCACTCAGTGTGACGAGCGGGTTCGCGGCGGCCGGAGCCCTCCCCGCGACCGCTCAGCACTGGATCAGCCGCGCGACCGGTTTCGTCGGCATCCCGCTGCCCGACGCGCCGGCGAACCGCCCGGCACCACCGCCGGCCGGCGCGCCGCGCCATCCGTCGGCGCGCCCGGCTGCGACCGGAGCCCGGCAGGCCGCCCAGCCCCCGCCACTTCCGCCGAAAGGGAGACGCGGACGGGCGCGCGTGCGGGTCGCCGTCCCGACGGCGGCCTCGCATGGCGGCCGGGTCGCGCCGCATGGTGCGCCCGCGTCGAAGCCTGCGCCTCAGGAAGGAGACGACGCTCGGGGAGGGGGCAACGGCAATCCCGACGGTTCCGCCGGCTCCGCTGAGACCGTGACCTCCGCGAATGGCGTGCCGAAGAGCGCCAGGAGCGACGGCACGGCGAAGTCGAAGAAGAAGGTCGTGGGCCGCGCCTCCGCCGGTGGTGCGGGCGAGAGCGGAAAGGCCGCTTCACCGCTTCGGAGCAAGTCCGAGTCCAAGCTGGACCCACGGTCCGGCGCCCCCGGGCGCGATTCAGCCGAGTGAGCAACGGCGCTCCGCCGGACAAATCTCCGCCACCCGTTTCCTTTGGATCGCCCGCACGATTGCAGGAGAAAGGGCCACTCGCGAACGAACGTCGATGAGGCGGATCGACGTGACGTCGTGATCGGCCGAGGCGCGTTGCGGCGGCCCGGGGCTGGTCTGCGCGCGTTCAAGGGAGGAGAGGCATGCACCGGCTCCGCGATCGTTCGTCGCGAACGCGCCGATGCCGCGTCGGGTATTCGGCCTCCGGTCGGTGGCAGATTGCGCCGGCGCGACGAGCCGTGTCCGTCATCTCGAATCTGATGCATTGCGACACGCATCCGGTCTCCGTGACGAAGTTGTTCGTGCAGCTGAGTCCGAACGTCAACGCCGAGACCGGCGCGCTCATCTGCTACCGATCGCGGAGACGAAACAGGTAATGCGACGCGGCTTCCTGCGGCCCGACATCGTCGTGGGTCCCGCGCGGCGGCTGATCGAGGATTCCGATCGCCTGGTGTATTTCGACGGTCCGCCCGGTTCGGGTTTGCTTTTGAATTCCGAACTGTGTCTGCATGCGGCGGGTGTACCTCGGTTCGGATCGTCGCGACTGATGGTGCGAGATCGTGGCCCACGTGTCATGAACGCTGCGTTGTTTGAGGGGCTGCGGTCACGGGAATCCGATGCGGAGCACACCGTCCCCCGGTGTGTCGCGAGACGGAACCCGTCGGCCGGGTGGAAGGCTGACGGGTTCTTCGCGTTCCGCGCGCTTTTGTCGAAGGCTCGCTTCCCGAACGGATGCTCGACGCTTGATCGAACCCGTGCGAACGTTCCGGAGGTCTAGTCGATTCGGCGCAACCTTGTTGCTTGTGAGTGAGCGGCACTCAGAGAAGGTGTTTGGACTCATGCGGTTCGAACGCGCCCGCAAAGTGTAAAACTCTCGGCCGAGATTTAAACCCGACTCATTTGGCGGGTTTGTAACGGTAGACGCCGGGTATCTCTTGCGCATCGCATCGTGCGACCAACAGATACGAAGGGAAACCCCATGTATATCGGAGTCGGCGCTGTCGTTCTCATTCTCATCATTCTGCTGCTCATAGGCGTGCTTCGCTAGACCCTTGTCGGTCCAGCTCGTATAGTTCCGCCCTATAAAGGACGCTGACAATGGGAATCACCACAAGCCTCATTTTGATCGCCGCCGGCGCGATCATGCGTTTCGCAGTCACGGCGCAAGCGAGCGGGTTCAGCGTTCACACCGTCGGCGTCATCCTGATGATCGTCGGCATCGTCGGCGCGGTGTTGTCCATCGCGTTCTGGGCGAGCTGGGGCGGCTTTCGTCGCCGCACGTACGTCGACACGCGGGGTCCTGTGACTGGACGGGACGAGACCATCGTCCGGTAGTGCGCGGGCGCGTGGGGCAGACCCCGACGCCTGGGAGGCGAGCTCTCAGGACGCTCCAGTCCGGCATGCGCCACGTGAATTGTGTGTCGAACGTCGGTTACCGCTCCCGGACTGCATAGGTCAGGTGGGTGACGCGGCGCGTCGGCTCCGCGCGGACCGGCTCCAGAGCCACGCGGCGCGCGTCCACGCCCTCGAACAGGCGGATTCCGGAGCCGAACAGCACGGGTGAGAGCGCGATCGAGAACTCGTCGATGAGGCCGGCGTTCACGTACTCCAGGATCGTCGCGCCGCCGCCCGCGATGCGGAGGTCTCGGTCGCCGGCGGCCTTGCGGGCCTGGTCGAGCGCGGTCTCGATGCCGTCGACGAAGTGGAAGGTGGTACCACCTGGCCGCTCCCAGGGGTCACGCTTCTCGTGGGTCACGACGAACACCGGCGTGTGGAACGGCGCCTCCTCCGGCCATCCCTGCTCGCCGGCTTCGAACATGCGCTTGCCCATGACGCTCGCGCCGGTGCGCTCGAACGTCTCCCGCACGATGTCGTTGTCGCGCCCTTCCTCGCCGCCCTCGCCGAGCTTCAGGTTCTCCCGGAAGAACTGCAGCGGGAAGATCCACTGCTGCAGCTCCATCCACTGCTGCCCCATCAATTCCCCGAGGGACCCGGGCGCGATGAACCCGTCCAGCGACATCGACACGCTGAAGAACACC
>JAUZEI010000325.1 GCA_030839105.1 Actinomycetota bacterium | reverse complement strand
TCGAGCTCGGCTCCGCCCTTCCGGCATGCGTACGCGAGCACCAACGCTTCCGGAAACGCGATCGAAGCCGGAACGGCGTGCATCTCGTGGGTGAGGATCTGGACTCGACCCGCCCCGCCGCGCAGGACCCCCGCTGCGCTCAGGAGCGCGGCGCCCGGACAGCCCGCGCCGCCCGCGACTACGAGGACCGTGCCCCGTTCGTACTTCGAGCTGGTCCCGTCGGGCAATGGCAAAGGGGGCAACGAAGCACCGTGCCGGTCGATCTCGTGTCGTTCCCATTCCGGTCGAGCCGAGTCGGGAGCTGCGCTCATCGCGGTGCGCCCGTGTAGTCGCTCGCCCGCGTGACCTCGTGCGGCGCGAGGTGCTCGACCGATGCGAACTCGACGAGTGTCCATCGCCGGTCCGAACGCGCGTACGCGGTCACCGAACAGTTCGGGATCTGGTGCGCACGGTCGATGTCGAGCACCGTCTTCTCGTCCAGACGTTCGAGTACGTAGCGCATCATCATGATGACGGCCTGGTGAGTAACGATGACGATGTCCCGGTCGGGCTCCACTTCCAGGACCAGGTCCGCAAAGAAGGTGCGGATGCGCAAGGCGACATCGACCCAACTCTCGCCGCCGGGCGGCCGGTGGTAGAACTTTCCGAGAAAGGCCCGGGCCGCGGCCTGTTCGGGGAAGTGCGTCTCGATCCCGTGGCGGGTGAGCCGGTCGAGCACCCCGAACTCCCGTTCTCGCAGACGTTCGTCGAGGCGAGGCGGCGCTTCCGGAAGCGCGATGCGCGCGGTGCGTTCCGCCCGCCGGTAGGGCGAGGAATAGACGGCAACGTCCCGCAGATGCGCGGCCTGGGCCCAGCGCGCGGTGTCACGGGCCTGCTCTTCGCCCAACTCGGAGAGGTCGACGTCCATGTCGCGCGTCTCGAGCGCGAGCCGGGCGGCACCGCCCCGCCGCGCCTCGTCCGCGGCGAGGTTGCCCGCGCTCTGACCGTGACGGATCAGGAACAGGCGCGAAGGACCCAGGGGCTGGCTCGGCACGCTCACAGTCTTCCCGGCGCGCCCCGGCCCCACACGGGCTCGCGACTGTGACGCCCGGGTTGGGATGCCGGGTTGCTATGGCCGGGCGCGGTGTCGGGCACGATGGAGAGGTGCCCGAAGGCGACACCATCTTCCGGGCGGCCGCGCGACTGCGGGCCGCGCTCGTCGGCAAACATCTCGTCGCGCTCGAGGTGCGGCGCGATACGCGCGGCCGGCGCGGACCCGAGCCCGGCACCGAGATCACCGCAGTGGATGCGGCCGGCAAACATCTCCTCATGCGTTTCGCCGACGGGCACGTCCTGCACACCCACATGCAGATGACCGGCGCGTGGCACATCTACGGCCCCGGCCAACGTTGGCGCCGGCCGGGCCACACCGCGCGTGTCGTCCTGCGCGTCGACGACGGCACGACCGCGGTTTGCTTCGCGGCGCCCATCGTCGAGCTGCGTCGCGACGGCGACGCACGTGATCGTTCGTCGCGCGCATCGCGGATGGTCGAGCGGCTCGGTCCTGATCTCTGCGAATCAGACGTCGACCTCGACGCGGTGATCGGTCACCTCGCGTTACTCGAGCCGGATACCGAGCTCGCGGCGGCGCTCCTCGATCAGCGCGTCGCGGCCGGCATCGGGAACGTGTTCAAGTCGGAGATCTGTTGGGCGGAGAGGGTCTTTCCGTTCACGCCGATCGAAGATCTCGACGAAGCGACGCGGCGCCGCATCTACGAAACGGCGCGCTTCCAACTCAGGAGCAATCTGGCAACTGCGCGCCGAACAACATTCGCCAACGGCCTGGCCGTCTACCGCAAGGCGGGGCGACGGTGCCCGCGCTGTGGGGCGACCATCTCGAGCCGGCGCGACCGCGCCGCCCGCTCGACTTACTGGTGCCCGCGCTGCCAACCCGAGCCGCCCGCGTCCGGCGGAGGCACCCGTTCTGAGTACGGATCAATCGGCCCGGCTTGATTAGCCTTCGCAGGTGACGCGGCACCTCCCCGAAGAGGAGCGCGGGCTCCGGCAGCGGCGGCTCGTACATCGCACGGCGCAGCTTCCCGGCACGAGCCGGGCCCTCTACCGGATCGAGCACTACACGTCGCTGCCCGCGGTCGCGGTTGCCATCGTCTTCGCGGTGGTCGGCACCGTCGTCGTGGGAGCGGTCCTGGGATTCCCGAGCGCGTGGGTCACGGCGTTCCAGGTCTCGGTCGGCGCCATCACGCTCGTGATGGTGTTCGCAATCCAACACACGCAGAGCCGGGAGCAGGCGGCGACGCAACGCAAGCTCGACGAGTTGATCCGCGCGCTGCCCGGGGCGAACGAGTCGCTCATGATGTTGGAGGAAGCTCCGGGTGACGTAATGCTCAACGTCGAGGAGGAGCAGCGCGACGTCATGCAGAACGTCGACGAGGAGCAGCGCAGCGCGCCGTCGGCGTCAGCGGATGCCGACGTCGAGCGCGACCGCGACTGACGCCGTCGACCGGCGGGCTACCGGTCGGTCAGGCGGGTCAGGCGGTCAGGACGCCGGCGCGTTGCTCGTGACGCACGCGTGGATCACGAGCGTGCCGTTCGCGACGAGCTTGGTGCGCACGCCG
>JAUZEI010000296.1 GCA_030839105.1 Actinomycetota bacterium | reverse complement strand
TCGTGTGCCGCGCGAGCACCTGGTCGCGAAAGCCCGGCGCGAACCGTTCGACCTGGCGTTCGATCGCGTCCGTCATGTCGACGGTGGAACCGTGCGGGACGTGGCAATAGGCCCAGCCGGTGTGCTTGCCCGCGGGCGCACGGCTCGCGTCGAACGAGCTGGGTTGCACGAACAACGTGAACGGACGGTCGGGGATGCGGCCGCGTTGCACGTCGTCTTCGGACACCGCGATCTCGGCGCCGGTACCGCCGAGGTGCACGGTCGCGGCGCGCGCGGCGTCGGAATTCGTCCACGGGACCGGGCCGTCGAGCGCCCAGTCGACCTTGAACACCCCCGGCCCGTAGCGGAACCGACCGAGCGTGCGGCGGTAGCGCGCCGGCAGCCGCCCGTCGTCGATCGCGAGCACCTGACGAGGAGTGAGATCGAGCAATGTCGCGCGCGCCGGCGGTAGGTCGCGCAGGGACGTGACGCGATGATCGCACACGATGGTGCCGCCGTTGGCGCGCACGATCGCCGCGAGCGCACCCGCGATCGCCGCGGAGCCGCCCTTCGCCATCGGCCAACCGACCGAGTGCGCGAGCACACCGAGGAAGAGCCCGAACCCGGTGGTGACAGGCGCCCGCAGCGAGAGGATCGAATGCGCGGCGAGGCCGCTGAACAACGCGGCCGCCTCGTCGGTGTGGAAGCGACGGGCGACGAACGTCGCAGGAAGGATGCCGACCGCGCCGTACCGCGCCAGGAGCAACGGGTGACGGGGCGGAAGATCGAGCGGCGACATCAAACCGTCGATCAACGCGGTGCCGGAGTCGACGAACGGTCGGACGAGGCGGCGGTAGGCCCGCCCGTCGGAGCCGAGGCCGTCGGCCGTCGTGTCGACACCGCGCTCGACCCGCGCGATGCGGCCTCCGTCGAGTGGATGCGCCAGCGGAATGTCCGGATGGATCCATTGCAGGCCGTGCTGGGCCAGCGGCAACGAGCGCATCGCGGGCGAGGCCGCGCCGAGTGGATGGATCGCCGAACACACGTCGTGCACGAACCCGGGCAACGTGAGCGGTTCCGAGCGTGCGCCTCCGCCGACTTCGGGTCCGGCCTCGACGAGTAGCACGCGCCAACCCGCGATTCCGAGCGTGGCCGCCGCGACCAGGCCGTTGGGTCCGGCGCCGACGACGACCGCGTCGAACTCCCCGTCGAGCTTCAGCCCCGATTCTGCTGCCACAGTTCCCGTACGAGCGCGGGGCCGAAGTCCTCTTTGTGTACGTAGGCGATCGCACCGACTTCACGGGCGTCGTCCGGGAGATCGGCCTCGGAATACGTCGAGAGCAGGATCACCGCGACGCCGGGGTGCGCGGCACGGATGCGGCGCGTCGCCTCGATGCCGTTGATTCCGGGCAGGTTGATATCCATCAGCACGAGGTCGGGCGGCTGGGCAACCGCGAGCGCGACGGCCTGCTCGCCGGTCTCGGCCTCGCCCGCGACTTCGAAACCGGCCGTGAGCCCGATCACCGTGCGGGCAACGGCGCGGAACGGAAGCTGATCGTCGACGATCAGTACTGACACCGTCTTCGTCGTTCCGTCCGCAGCATTCATTTCGTCTTCGATGATCGCACCTCCCGGTCGGGTGACCCAGGGTGGAGGCCCGCCGCGGCCGAGGTGGTGCTAGCCACCCTTCCCGGCCAGGAACAGGAGCACGGCCTTGACGCGGCGGTGCGTGTCGGGCTCTTCGCTCAGGCCCAGCTTGGAAAAGAGCGAATTGATGTGCTTCTCGACAGCGCGTTCCGACAGGAACAGTGCGGCGGCAATGCCCGCATTGTTCCGTCCCTGGGCCATCTCCTCGAGCACCTCGCGCTCGCGGGGGGTGAGGCTGTCGATGGGCGACGCCGAGCGCTTCAAGCGTGACTGGACCAGCGCCTCGACGACCACGGGGTCGATGACGCTGCCGCCGCGAGCGACTTCTTCGATCGCGTTCACGATCTGGGCCGCGTCGGACACGCGCTCCTTCAAGAGGTAGCCGCGGCGATCGGAGCCCTGTTCGAACAGCGCGATCGCGTACGCGGGCTCTGCGTATTGGCTCAGCACGACGACGCCGATTCCGGGCTGGGTATCGCGCAGCTCGAGCGCGGCGCGGATGCCTTCGTCGGTTCCGGTCGGCGGCATGCGGATGTCGGTGAGCACTACGTCGGGCTGGTCGGCCGCCGCGGCCGCGAGCAACTCGTCGTAAGTGCTGCACGCGCCGACGACTTCCGTCTCGGGGCACGCGTTGAGCAGCTTCACGATGCCTTCGCGCACGAGCAGATTGTCCTCGGCGACCAAGACCCGCAACACCATTCGGGGAGGCTATCGGCTGCCGTGAGCGCGCTGGTGATCAGATTGACCAGCGTGTGAGGGCCGCCATGAGTGTCGCCGACGCGACCGCGCTTCCGCCCGCGTCGAGGAGAAACTCGACGAGGATCTGGAAGACGGACTCGGCGATGATCTCCATGTCCGCCTTCGTGACTTCGAAAATCGGCCGGATTCGTGGGGTTTACGGATGCGGACCGGGTCGGATTCGCGGCATTGTGTGGGTACGACGTGACGGGCGCGTCGAGGAGTGGATCCATCCATGCCGCCCACCGGCGACCACGAGGCCGACCTCCATGAGGCGTCGGTCGTCACCATCCTCTTCACGGATCTCGTGGCCTCGACCGAGATGATGGAGCGCATCGGCGACGACCGGGCCGAGGAGCTGCGCCGCGCGCACTTCCGGCTCGTCCGCGACGCCGCGGGCGCGCACGGCGGCCGGACCGTCAAGTCGTTGGGTGACGGTCTGATGATCGTGTTCGCCTCCGCGGTCGAAGCGGTCGCGGCCGCGGCAACCATCCAGCAGCGGGTCGCGAGCGCGCTCGCGGCGGCGGATACGACCGACGGGCGCGTGCGCGTCGGGCTGCACGTGGGCGAGCCAATTCGCGACGAAGGCGACTACTTCGGGCGGCCCGTCGTGATCGCCCGCCGGCTGTGTGACGCAGCCGGACCCGGCCAGATCCTCGCCTCCGACCTCGTGCGCAATCTCGCCGGTGGGCGGGGGACGGCCGAGTTCCGAGCACTCGGTCGTCGAACGCTGAAAGGCCTCGGCGAACCGGTCGTCGTGTTCGAGGTCGGATGGCAGCCGCGCGCACCGGCGCCGTCCCCGGAGGCGGCCGCCCCCCTGGATCCGCGCAGCTTGGATCTGGTCGGCCGCGTCGCCGAGATCGAGGAGCTCGAAGCGGAGTACGCACGCGCCGAGGCGGGAGAGCTGCGCGCGGTGTTGCTCCTCGGCGACGGCGGACTCGGCAAGACGCGGCTCGCGGGCGAGCTCGCGCGCAACCGCGGCAAAGACGCCGTCTGCCTGACCGCGCGTGCGTATCCGCTCGGCGCGACCTCGTCGCTCGGTCTGTGGGTCGAGGCGCTCGAGCAGCATCTGCGCGCTCTCGACGCCGAGGAGATCAGCGAGCTCTGCGGCGCCGCGATCGAGGATCTCGCCGCGCTCTTGCCGAGCGTTGCGGCGGTGAGTCCGCGCCTCGGCGCGCCGGCCCCGCCGTTGGTCCGTCAGCTGGCGGCTCTGGCGAACCTGCTCGCGCGTCTCTCGGAGATCACACCGCTCGTGATCATCCTCGACGACGTCCATCTCGCCGACGGTTCGTCGTGGGAAGCGCTCAACTACCTCACCCGGAACCTCGCCGACCAGCGGGTCATGGTCGTGCTCGCGGCTCGACCCGTGGAGCTCGCCGAGAGCGTGATCGGCGGCGAGGTGCTGCTCGCGCTCGAGCAAGA
>JAUZEI010000284.1 GCA_030839105.1 Actinomycetota bacterium | reverse complement strand
CGCCGGTACCCTTCGTCGCCGTCGGGCGCGTCTCCGCGTTCGGGTGAAGCCACGACTGCCGCACAAGAGGAATGTACCGGCCGTGACCGAGGTAACCGTCTTCGACGTCGTGGGTGGCCAACCGTTCTTCGACACCCTCGTCGAGCGCTTCTACGCGCGCGTCGAAGCCGATCCGACGCTGCGACCGCTGTATCCCGACGACCTCGGTCCGGGCATGCGAGCGCTCGCCCTCTTCCTCGGCCAGTACTGGGGTGGGCCGCCCGCGTACAGCGCGGAGAAGGGCCACCCACGGCTGCGGATGCGGCACGCGCCGTTCGCCATCGGCGGACCCGAACGCGAGGCGTGGCTGACCGCGATGCTCGCCGCGATCGACGAGGTCGACGCGCCCGAAACCGCCCGGCAGATGATGCGGGAGTACTTCGAGATGGCGTCGACGGCGATGATCAACAGCTGAGCCGTCCCGGTCCAGGCG
The DNA here is from genome assembly GCA_030839105.1 of Actinomycetota bacterium. Taxonomy (GTDB): domain Bacteria; phylum Actinomycetota; class Acidimicrobiia; order IMCC26256; family PALSA-610; genus PALSA-610. The sequence goes on along the minus strand of JAUZEI010000284.1, from coordinate 8,932 downwards.
AGTCGGGAGCCCGGCCCGCTCCGCGACGCGCCAAACTGTCGGGGATGGGAAAACGCCAGGAGAAGGAAAAGCAGGCGCGGCGCCGTGTGGCCTCGGAGCGCCGCGGCCACTCCCGTCGGCGCGCGCCGGTACGCGCGGGCCGGTTGTCGCCCGACCGGGCCGTCCCTGCGAACATCCCACGGCCGCCCTATGCGCCCGACGCGCCGGCCTTCGTTCCGGCGATACCGCCCGACGAGCTCGCCGACCGCATGCGCGCCGCGGGCCGGGCCGGGCGCGAGATACTGCTCGAGCTCGCCGACGCGGTCGAGGTCGGCATGACCACCGACGAGCTCGATCGCATCTGCCACGACGCGTGCATCGCCCGCGGCGGTTACCCGAGCCCCCTGCACTACAAGGGCTTCCCCAAGTCGCTGTGCACGTCGGTGAACGAGGTCATCTGTCACGGAATTCCCGACGACCGCCGGTTGCTCGACGGCGACATCGTCAACTGCGACGTCACCATCTACCTGAACGGCGTCCACGGCGACTGCAACGCGACCTTCTTCGTCGGTGACGTCGACGACGAAGGCCGCCGCCTCGTGCAGGTCACGAAGGAAGCGCTGTGGAAGGGCATCGACCAGGTACGTCCGGGCGCTCGGCTCTACGAAGTGGGGCGCGCGATCCAGACCCACGCCGAGGCCGCGGGCTTCGGCGTCGTCCGTTCGTTCGTCGGTCACGGCGTCGGTGAGGAGTTCCACACCGCGCCGGCGGTGCTGCACTACTTCGACCCGTCGAACGACCTCGTGCTGACGCCGGGCCTCACCTTCACCATCGAGCCGATGATCAACGAAGGTTCGTGGGAGCTCGGCCGCATCTGGCCCGACGGGTGGACGGCTCCGACGCGCGACGGCTCGCGTTCGGCGCAGTTCGAGCACAGCCTGCTCGTGACCGCGACCGGCGTCGAAGTACTAACCATGCTTCCCGGCGAGCCGCCCGGAACCTGATCTCCACCGGAGACCCGGACCCGCACCACAAGTGATCGAGCGTCAGGCCTCGCAGGCTTGCGCGGCGACGGAACTGCCGTCGCAGAGCACGCGTTCGATCTCGGAGAGCCGGAACCGGCGATGACCGCCCATCGTCTGGATCGCCGAAATCTTGCCCGCACGCGACCAACGGGTCACGGTGTTCGGAGTGACGCCGAGCTTGCGCGCGGCTTCGGCAGGAGTGAGCAACTCGTCGCGATCTACGGGCTCGACGCGACCCGGACCGTGTCCGGCGGCCCGGCGTCGGGCCTCCACGTCGCGGTCGTCGCGGTCGTCGCGCTCGGCCCTCACCAGATCGATGAACTGCGGCTCGGGCGGCGTCTGCACGTCGAAACCGGCAACGATCTCGCCGACGCTCTGCACGGTGACCGGAACCGGAACCGGCAGCGGCGGCTCGAGTCGGGCCCGGCGTATCGTCGTCCGCTCGACCGGCGTGGTCGCGCCCCAGACGCCGAGCAGCTCCGGACGAGACAGCGCGAACTCGAGGCAAGGCTCGCGGACGGCGCAACCGCCGCATATGCCTTTGGCCATGACGGTTTCGCGGTGACTGCCGGCGAACCACCAACGGGTCGGGTGCTTGCGGCAAACGGACGCGGCCCGCCAACTCATTGCATCGGGCCAGTGCGATTCGGGTTCGTGCGAACGTGCTGTTTCGTCGGCAATCATTACCGGATCCCCACATTCCTTCCTGGAAAGCCCGCCCCGCGACTCCGTTCGCCCCATCCTGCGGCAAACCCCCGAGACGTGATCTCAGTAGCTTCGCCCGTTCACGACCCAATTGCGTCACCCAATCGGGTGATTACCACGGCGGCACGGGCCTCGGGAGCCGCGACATGGGTTCCGAGCCCGGACGCGACGATGCCCCCGCGGGCGGGGTAACGGGGGCATCGTCAGAGGCGGAGCATCGCCGAAGGTGGAAGTTCGGCCTGCTCGGCCCCTCCTTTCACGGTAATGAGAGACGCCCCCGTGTCCAGAACGGGGGGCGACGACCCGCCCGGGAGGCGGCGGATAGCGTCCGGCGGGTGCGTATGGAGGGGGAGCGCGCGGTCGTCACAGGTTCGACGGCCGGGATCGGACGCGCGGTCGCAATCGCGTTCGCGGCGGAGGGCGCGGCCGTCGTCGTGACGGGCCGCAACGCCCAACGCGGCGCCGCCGTGGTCGGCGAGATCGCCGCCGCGGGCGGGATTGCACACTTCGTCTCCGCCGACCTCCACGACGAGCGCGCATGCGAAGAGCTCGTGCAGGAGGCCGCGCGCCGTCTCGGCGGCCTCACTGTGCTCGTCAACAACGCCGCCGGCGGCGACAGCCGCGATGCGACGGTGGCCGAGATCACGAGCGAGGCGTGGCAGGCGATCCTGCGCGTCGACCTGACGGCACCGATGTGGTGCGCCCGGGCCTCGATCCCTCACATGCGCGCCGCGGGGCACGGATCGATCGTCAACATCTCCTCGCGCCAGGGTGAGCGGCCGAGTCCCGGACTCTCCGCGTACGTCGCCGCCAAGGCCGGCCTCAACGGTCTCACCCGGGCCATCGCGGTCGAGGAGGCGCCGCACGGCATCCGTTGCAACACGATCAGCCCCGGCTACGTGTTGAACGACCGGCGCGACGCCGATCTCGCGCCCGAGCGTCGCGCGGCGCTCGAGGGGATGCACCTGACCCGCCTGGGCGTGGCGGCCGACGTCTCGGCCGCGTGCGTGTACCTCGCAAGCGGCGAGTCGGGCTTCGTCACGGGCGTCAATCTGCAACTCGACGGTGGCAGCTCCATTGCCCGCGGCCGAACGCTCGGTTGACGCATGCATCCGCGCGCGTGCGTGAGTGCGATCTCGACGTTCAACCTCTCGCTTCCCGACGACCTCGCGTTCTGGAAGTCCTGCGGCATCACGAACGCGGGCGTGTCGGTCGCCAAGCTCGAGGCGTTCGGATGGGAGCGCGGCACCGAGCTGGTGCTCGAGGCGGTGGGTAACGGCCTGCGCGTCGTCGACCTGATCGGCCTCGGACCGTTCCACCTCGCCAACGAGGATCGGTGGGACCGGCAACGCGATCGGCTCATCCGGTCGATCGAGACCGCGGTCGCCGTCGGCGCACCGCGCATCATCTTCACCACGGGTCCGTTCGCGCCGCTCACGTGGGAGGAGGCCGCCGACGCGCTCGAACGCGCACTCGCGCCCGTGCTGCAGGAGGCGCGCGCCGAGAACGTCGACTTCGCGATCGAACACACCAACTCGCTGCGCGTCGACGTCGGGTTCGTGCATACGTTGCGCGACGCGGTCGCGCTGGCCCGCCGTCTCGACACCGGCGTGTGCATGGAGCTCAACGCGTGCTGGGCCGAACGCGCGCTCGCGAAGACGATCCGCGACGGCATCGACCGCATACGGCTCGTGCAGGTGAGCGACTTCAAGGTGGGAACCGTCGCGTCGTCGCAACGGCTCGTGCCGGGCGACGGCGACATCCCGATGGACCGCATCCTGGGCGAGATCGTGGCGGCGGGCTACTCCGGTTTCTTCGAGCTCGAGCTCATCGGCGACGCGATCGCGGCCGAGGGCTACGCCGCCGCGATACCGCGCGCCGTCGACGCGCTGGACGCGCTCCTGCACAGGCTCGGGGTCTGACCACTTCGGGCCTTGCGCCCGTCGTGCCGACTCATCCGAACGCATCCGAACTCTTCCGGGCGCGGTTCATCCGGGCGCGGTTCGTCCGGGCGGGCCCCAGACCTGCGCCGCACCGCGCGGGCGGGCGGGGATCGCAGCCCCTTCGATCTCGGCGACTCGTTCGAAGTAGCGCGCCGGCCATTCCACGACGTTCCCGCTCTGCACGAGGAGCTGCACGACCCAGGCCCGGGCGATCGGTCGTCCGGTGGCTGCTTCGACGATGCGCTGCTCGAGCACCGCGGCCTTGCCTTCCCGCCCGACGTATTTCATCCCGCCGACGAACTCTTCGCCGGGCAGGCCTTCACTTTCGTAGAGCACGTGCAGTTCACGCGCCGCGATCACGAAGGCGTTGGCGCGGATGGCCTCCGGCCACCACGCGCCGATGCGCCCGCGCACGTACGCGACGCGCATGTCGTTGAACAAGCGCACGGTTGCGGCGTTGTTCAGATGGCCTTGAGTGTCGAAGTCGTCGGTACCGGTCCGGACGCGGTCGACGGCGCGGTAGCCGTCGGCGTCGAGCACGCGTGCGCCTGCGGTGTCGCCGACGCTCACGCCCACATGAACGCGCCACCGTCGGCCATGAAGGTGTGACCCGTGAGGTAGCGGCTTGCGTCGGAGCAGAGGAACCACGCGATCGGCGCGATGTCGAGCTCGGGATCGCCCTGGCGCCCCATCGGGCAGTTCTCGATGAAGATGCGATAGCCGTCGCTCTGCTTCCCGGCTTCACCGTGATGGGTGGCCGCCGCCGGCGCGATCGCGTTCACGACGATTCCATCGGCGCCCCACTCCCGGGCCGCGGTACGCGTGAGTGCGCGGATCGCTTCCTTCGACGCGTTGTACGCGGCGAAGCCGGAGCCGCCGGTGATGCCCATCGACGACGCGAAGTTGACGATGCGACCCCAACCCTGCGCCTTCATGTGTGGGTACACGGCTTGCATTGCCCACAGCGTGCCCTTGACACCCGACGTGTAGAACACGTCGACGTCATCCTCGGTGACGTCGGCGATCGCCGCCAGCGGCCGGAACGTCTGCGCGTTGTTGACGAGTGCGTCGACGCGCCCGAAACGCTCGACGGTCCGGGCGACCATCGCGTCGATCTGATCCTTGCGCTGGATGTCGCACACGACGCCGAGGTTCTCGACGCCGAGCGCGGTGAGCTCCGCGCATGTCTCGGTGAGGAGGTGCTCCTTCCACTCCGCGACGACGACGCGGGCGCCGCCCTTGCCGAGGTGAAAAGCCATGCCCTTGCCGACTCCACGGCCCGATCCGGTGACGATGATCACCTTGTCGTCGACGCCGTGCATCCCGCTCGCTCCACCTGACATGCGTGTCAGAGTACGTGCGGCCTAGCTTCGGCGGCCAAGGCGGGCCGCGAGAGACGCCTCGACGAAAGGCGGACGGACGATGCTCGACGGAACGGTCCTGGTGACGGGCGGTGGCAGCGGAATCGGCCGGGCGACCGCCGAACAGGCGGCGCGCGAGGGGGCGGCCGTCGCCGTGGTCGATCGCGCTGCCGACAACGCGGCGGAGACGGCGCGGCTCGTGACGGAGGCCGGAGGCCGCGCGATCGCGTATCCGTGCGACGTCGGTGACGACGACGCAGTCGCGTCGACCGTCGAGAGCATCGGCCGCGAGCTCGGACGCGTCACCGGAGTGGTGACGGCCGCGGGCATCTTCCACGGACCCGATCTGCAACCCGCGCATCAGGTCAGTGTCGACGACTTCGTACACGTCTTGCGCGTCAACCTCGTCGGTACGTTCGCGATCATCAAGCACGCGCTTCCGATGTTGATCGACGGCGGTGGTGCGATCGTGACCATCGCGTCGACGGCGGCGATTCGCGGACACGGTTACGGCGCGGGTTACACCGCGAGCAAGGGCGGCGTCGACGCGTTGACGCGCTTACTCGCCGTGCAGTACGGCGCGCAAGGTGTACGCGCGAACTGCATCTGTCCCGGTGGTGTCGATACGCCGATGACCGGTGGAACGTTCGCGACGGAAGAGGCGATCGAGCGCGCGAAGCATCGCGTTCCGCTCGGGAGATACGCGCATGCACGCGACATCGGTGACGTCGCAATCTTCCTGCTGAGTGACAACGCTCGCTATCTCACCGGACAGACAGTTCCCGTCGAGGGCGGCGCAACCGTCGCGTAATCCGCGTTCGCCCGATATTTCTCGAAAGAACTTCGTTACCGCTGAGCAGGTTGTTCCCGCGCCCCGTACGACAATCGCCACAAAGGGTGACGCGTGGAGTGTGGTTGAGCGGCCAGGGCTGGGTAAGTTCGCCGCTGATGCGCCGACCCGGTCGCCCTCGGGCGAGCGTCGAGCGCAGTTTCGGTGTGGCGGAGCACCACGCTTTCACCGGGCTGACGCGTCTCCACGTAACCCGTCTCGTCGCGGTTGCGTGTGTCGGCGCGCTCGGCATCCTTCCGGCGGTTCCCGCCCACGCAACTACTCCGGCCGAGCAAATCGCGGCGACCGGCAAGGCGATCGACGTCGCGGCCCAACGGTGGTTCACGGCGCAGGCCGATGCCACACGCATCGACGCGAACATCGCGGATGTCGAACATCGGATCGAGGTCGCACAAGCACGCATCGCGTACACCCGCAAGATTGCGACGGCACGTGCGGTCGTTTTGTACAAGAACGCCGACATCGGGATCACGTCGATGCTCGGCGACAACGCCCTCGACTCCGCGCGTCGTGCGCACCTGGCGAACGATGCGAACGCGGGCGGCGACGCGGCGATCGCCGCACTCACGACCGCGGTCGACGATCTCAAGGCGCGGCGGCACGACCTCGAAGCTGCGCGCGCAGAACAACGCCAGGTCCTCGCCGACGTTTCGGCGGAGCGGCACTCACTCGACGCCGCGTTGGCGGGCGTCCGTGCCGTCGCACGGCGCCAGGCCCAACGGGCACTCGCCGGCGCGCACGACCGCGCCGCGCAGCTTCGCGCGACCGCGCGCGTGCACACGCTCGCGAGCCTTTCGGCGCCCGCGGCCGACCAACTCGCGCCACCGACTGCGCCACCGATCCTCACCGTGCCCGCGCCGACCGTTGTCGGCGCGCCGGCCAACGGTCGTGTCAGCGCGCATCACGATGATCCGTTCCTCGTGTGTACGCGCGCCCGTGAGAGCGCGGGTCAATACGGCGTCGTAAGTCCGTCCGGCTACTACGGCGCTTACCAATTCCTGCCCTCGACGTGGGACACGACGGCAATGCATGCCGGTCGCTCGGATCTCGTCGGTGTCCTGCCCTCGCACGCCGGTGAGTACGACCAGGACGAGATGGCCTGGGTCCTGTATCAGTGGCAGGGCAAGAGCCCGTGGGGCGGTCGCTGCTAGTCGACTCGTCGACCCGCGCCCCGGCTCGACGCGCGCTACGGAGCGATGCGCGCGAGCACCTCCTGCAGCGTCGTTTCCGAGAGTGAGCGCAGGCGAAGATCGGCGTGCGAAAGATCGAGATTCTCGGTGATGGCGTGCGGGACCGCGACGCAGAGCATTCCCGCGGCCTTGGCGGCGGTTACCCCGTGCGGTGAATCTTCGATCGCGAGTGTGCGACCCGGCTCCACCGCGAGCGCGCGACACGCGGCAAGATATGTGTCGGGCGCGGGCTTACCCGCGATGCCGGGACCGAAGCACGCGACGTGGGCGAACCGTTGGCGCAGCCCCAGCCGCTCGAGATGGGGTTCGACCCAGTCACGCGGTGAGCTCGATGCGATCGCGAGGCCGAGGCCGAGCGCGTCGGCTTCGTCCAACCACTCGGTGACACCCGGCAGTACGGTTTCGCGAGCGAGGAGCTCGTCGCGCCGACGGCGGCGGCGGGTTTCCATGGCACCCGGGTCGAACGGGCGCGTCGCCCGGGCCCGGATGAGGTCGACGAGGTCGAGGCCACCGACGGTGCCGATCTCGGCAGACCATTCCTGGATCGACAGGGGCGGGCAGCCGTGCGCGGCGAACTCCTCCTGCCACGAGGTGAAGACCGGGCCTTCGGTGTCGAGGATGAGACCGTCGAAATCGAAGACCAGCGCCTCGACGTTCACGACGGGGCAACTCCGATGAGCTCTACGAGCACACCGTCGGGGTCGACGACGGTCGCCATCTGCACCTCGGTCGGGGACCGGCCCGGGCCGGCCACGGCGATCCGCTTCGGTACCCCGCCCAGGCCGAGCGCGGCGAGCCGGTCGAGCACCGCATCGACGTCGACGTAGCACGAGAGCAGGAGAAACCCGGCCGACGCGGGTGACGCCCCGCCGGCAGGCGGAGTATCCAGCGGGACGTCGGTCGCGAGCTCGACGAACTGCACGAGCTCCACGATGCCTGCGTCGGCCCGGTCGGGGGCACCGAGGAAGACGGACCGCAGCCGATTCGCCGGCGCCCCGAAGAGCATTGCCCAGTCGCCGTCGAAATGCATGTCCATCATCACCGCGAAACCAACACCGTCGCGCCAGAACCGCAGCGACGCGTCGACGTCGCGCACGACAATCGCGCTGTGATGCACGCGCGCAGTCATCGTTCGTTTCCTTCGAGCGCCTCTTGCGGGTCGATGGGACTGTGGAGCGAGACGCCGCCGTCGGCCGCGACGATCTGGCCGGTGACCCAGTCGAGCGTGCAGAGCGCGACGATCGCCTGCGCGACGTCGGCGGCGGTACCGACGCGACCGAGCGCGGCCCGGCGTGCGACCTGATCGCGGTACCCGGGAAGCCGTTCCGTGGCGCCGAACATCGGCGTGTCGGTCGTTCCGGGCGCGACGGCGTTCACCCGGATGTTCCGCGCCCCGAGCTCCCGGGCCGCGGCGCGCACGAGCTGCGCGAGCCCGGCCTTCGAGACGCCGTAGTGCGCCATGAGCCGCTCGCTCAGGAATCCGGAGATGCTCGTCACCGCGACGATCGCGCCGCCGTCGGTCATGGCACGTGCCGCCTCGCGCAGGCTGACGAACGCACCGCGCAGGTTCACGTTCAGCACGCGGTCCCATTCCTGTGTCGTCAGGTCGAGCAGCGGCGCGCTGCCGCCCACTCCGGCGCTCAGCACCGCGACGTCGAGACCACCGAGTTGCGCGACCGCATCGCGAAACCCGCCCACGACCGAGTCCTCGTCCGCCACGTCGACGCGCACCGAACCGTCGGCCGCGAGCGCGTCGGTGAGGTCGAGAGCGATGACGCGCGCGCCCGCGTCCTGAAGTTGGGCGACACAGGCCGCACCGATACCGCTCGCGCCGCCCGTGACGATCGCGCGCGCGTCTTGGAGTTCCATCGGTCGCCGA
>JAUZEI010000267.1 GCA_030839105.1 Actinomycetota bacterium | reverse complement strand
GTCACGAGCACCCAGAGGATCGCGATCTCGATCAGCCACTTCCAACCGAACGACATCAGACGGTCGTAGCGGATACGGGGTAACGACGCCCGCACCCACACGGTCACGAACAGCAGCGCGAGCACCTTCACGAGGAACCAGATCATCGGCAGGAACCACACGTTGATCACGTTGTTCGCCGAGAGGAATCCGAGGCTCGGACCGGACGGACCGCCGAGGAAGAGCGTCACCGCAATCGCCGACATCGTGATGACGTTCATGAACTCGGCCAGGAAGAAGATCGCGAACCGGATGCCCGTGTACTCGGTGTTGAATCCGCCGACGAGCTCCTGCTCTGCTTCGACGAGATCGAAGGGCGGGTGGTTCGTCTCCGCGAGCGCGGCGATCAGGAAGATCCCGAACGCGATACAGGTCTTCAACCAGAACCAGTGCGTCACGAACGACCACGCGTTCGTCCAGTGTTGCTGCAAGAAGATCTCGTGGGTCGACAGCGTGCCGGCCTGGATCAGGACGCCGAGGATCGCGAGCCCGAACGCGGCCTCGTACGACAGGAGCTGTGCCGAGGCGCGCACGGAGCCGAGCAACGGATACTTCGAGCCCGACGACCAACCCGCCAGCATCACGCCGTACACACCGAGCCCCGACATGGCGAGGATGAACAGCGCGCCGATGGGGAGGTCGACGACCTGCAGATACGTCGTGTGCCCGAGGATCGAGACCGTGCCGCCGATCGGCACTACGCAGAACATCAGGAACGCGGGCATGATCGACAGGTACGGCGCGAGGCGGAAGACCGGGCGGTCGGCCGAGTCGGGAATCGACTGCTCCTTGAAGAAGAGCTTGATGCCGTCGGCCAGGGTCTGCAGCACGCCGTACGGCCCGGCGCGGTTCGGACCGATGCGGTTCTGCATGTCGGCGATCACCTTGCGCATCGCCCAGATGTAGAGCATGACGGCGACGAGCAGGATCACGAACGCAACGACGACCTTGATGAGAACGACGGCGAGCACCGACCAGGACACCGAGCCCCGCAACAGCGGGTCGAGCGCGAGCAGCTGGTTCACCGCAGGCTCTCCACCCGCAGGTCGACGACGGGCTGGCTCGAGTCGATGAGCAACGCCGCGCCGAGCGCGTCGGCCGAAAAGTCCATGCAGGCGATGCCCGCGGGCACGCCGGCGTCGGAACGCACGGCGACGACCTGCGAACCGCGCGTGGAGGTCACCTTCACCTGGCCGCCCGAGTCGACACCGATCCGGGCAAGATCGCTCGGGTGCACGAGCAGCTCCGGCTCACCGACGAGCCGCTGCAGGAGCGGCGTCTCCGCAACCAGGCGACCATCGTCGTACAGCGCTCGACCCACCACGAGGCGCAGAGCGTACGCGTCGCGGCCCGGCGGATCGGGCTGGGTCGCGTGTCCGTCCCACTCGTACAGCGCGGGCGCGTCGTCGGGCGCGGCCACCTCGGCCTCGTCGACCGGCTCCGCGGGGGTCTCTCCCTCGACCTTGATCGGGTCCCACGAGACTCCCGCGCCGTCGTCGGCCATGAGCGTGAGGTCGCGTGTCCGCAGCACGATCTCCGCGGCGTGCGCGGAGAAGGGCAGCACGACGCCGTCGCGTGCCGACTTCACGATGTCGGAGGTCACGCCCGCGAAGGCGGGCGCAACGCGCGCGATCTCGTCGGTGACCTCGTCGACCGTCGCCAGGTCGAGATCGCGGCCGAGACGCTGCGCGAGCTCGCCTGCGATCCGCCAGTCGTCCATCGCCGTACCTTCGGGTGCGACCTTGCGCCCCAGCCGCTGGACGCGGCCTTCCAAGTTGCTGGCCGTGCCGGCCTTCTCTCCCCAGAGCGTGCACGGCAGGAACACGTCGGCGCGCTCCGTCGACTCCGACTCGAAGGCGTCAACGGCGATGATCGTGTCGACCGCGTCGATCGCGCGCCTCGCCAGCGTGGCGTCGGGGAAGTCCGAGATCGGATCCGATCCGAGCAGCACGAGCACGCGGATCTTGCCGTCGCCGGCGGCGCGCAGGATGCCTTCGGCGTCGAGGCCGCGCTCGGCGGGCACGCCACCCCAACGCTCGCCGAACCACTCGCGGCCCGCGTCGAGGGTCGTCCGTCCGGGGAGAAACCCGGGCGCGAGCCCGGCATCGAGCGCCCCGTGCACGTTTCCGCGGCGCAGCGTCGACAGGAAACGTACGTCGTGCACGCGGGCGAGGTCGGCCGCGACGCCCACGACGGAATCTGCACCCGCGGCGAGATTGCCGCGACCGACGACCACGACGACCGGGCCGTCGCGGCCGTCCGACACGCGGGTGATCGCGTCGTGCACGGCCGCGGTGATGCGCTCACCGGGAACGCGACGGCTGACGACTGCGGCGTGCGGCGACAACCCGTGCGCAACGGGAGCGAGGTCGACGAGCGGAACACCCAGCTCGAGCATCGCCCGGCGCAGCCGGAGGAAGAGAACCGGAACCTCGTCGCGCACGTCGTGATCGAGGAGGACGATCGCGCTCGCGCCGTCGAGATCGGCGATCTCGGCGCGTTCCATCCCGAGCACGAAGTCGGCCGGAAGCCCGTCGCCGAGCTGGGCGTCGACGTTGTCGGTGCCGATCACACCCTTGGCGAGCACCGACCAGACGTAAGCGTCCTCGTTCGTGCCGCGTGCACCGCCGAGCACCGCGATGGAACCCGGGCCGTGCAGTTCCCTGGCCGTCTCGATCGCGTCGGCCGCGCGGTCGAGCGCGTCGGGCCACGAGACTTCGCGCCGCGTGCCGCCCTCGCGCACCTGCGGTTCGAGCAGCCGGTTGTCGGAGTGGATCCACTCGAGCCCGTACCGGCCCTTGTCGCAGAGCCAGCCGTGGTTCACCGGTTCGGAATCGACGGCCAGCAACCGCACGAGCCGGTTCGAGGACGACTGCACGGCCCCGCGGCACTGCACCGAGCACGTCGTGCACGAGGTCTCGGCGGTCGCGAGGTCCCAGGGCCTCGCCCGGAAGCGGTACTGGGTCGCGGTCAGCGCGCCGACGGGACAGATCTGCACCGTGTTGCCCGA
>JAUZEI010000209.1 GCA_030839105.1 Actinomycetota bacterium | reverse complement strand
CGACGTTTGCCCGCGAGGTGCAGAGAACGAGCGCGCGTCCGCCCGCGGCATTGACGAGCTCGCACAACCGGTCGGCCGAACCGTCCATCCACTCGTCGCGGGCGCGCGCCGGATCGGGAAGGTCCTTGGCGACGTAGAGGATCGCTTGCGTCTTCCAGTCGAACGACGAGGGTGTCTGCACCGAGGCGTAACCACGACCGGCGTTCGAAGTCCATCGCCCATCGTCGTCGCGGTCGCCCCACGACCCGGGAGTCGCGTCGGGGAGAAATCCCATCTGGCGCGCGAGCGCGGGGAAGGGTGGATCGCCGCCCAGCGTCGCCGAAACGGCGATCACCGGTCGCCGCGCGAGCAACGCGTTGGCGATCGTCTCACCCGCATCGACCGGCGCGATCCGGAGGCGACGCGTGCGCCCGACCCGTTCGACCCACACGACGTCGTCGGCGCCCGGCGCCGCGAGCCGGCGCAACACCTCGAGCCGACCGGTAGCGATGCTCGCGGTGCGCTTGGCGTACTCGTCGCCCGCGGTCTTGAGCTTCGCACTGGCGCGCGCGAGGCGCTCGGCCGCGAGCACGAGCGCCTGATCGATCTCCTCGTCGGCGCCGACGTGCACCGTCCCGTCGCGCGCCTCGATCGCGGCCGACAACGCGCGGCCTGCTTCTGCAAGGTGGTTCACCGCTTCGGTATCGGCACCCGAACGAATCAGCATCGTGCTCAAACGCGTCAGCGCGTCGGCGGAGACGTCGCCGGCAAACGCGTTCGTGGCGTTCTCCGGAAACGAGTGCGCCTCGTCGAGGATCACGACGTCGTGATCGGGAAGCACTCGCCCCTCGGACGCGAGGTGCGCGCAATACAGCGCGTGGTTCACGACGAGAATCGACGCGTCCTGGGCACGGTCCCGCGCCCGTTCGGCAAAGCATTCGCCGCCGTCGTCACAATCGGCCTTGCCCGGGCATTCGCCGGTCGCACAACTCACCGCCGCCCAGGCGGCACCGTTCGCATCGGCGTCGAGCTCGGACCGGTCGCCCGTTTCCGATCGCTCGGCGAAGGCGCGCAGCCGTTCGAGCCGCCGTCCGAAGTCGCGCCCGACCGGCTGCTCGAACAGGGCATCGGGCGCGGCGGCCGCGCGCAATTTCGCGCGGCACAAATAGTTCGACCGGCCCTTCAACACCGCGAAGGAGAACTTCAACGTTCCGTATTCCTGCAGCGCAGGAAGATCCTTGCCTGCGAGCTGACTCTGCAATGCGATCGTCGAGGTGGCGACGACGACCTTCAACCCGGAAGCCACGGCCGGGACGAGGTACGCCAGGCTCTTCCCGGAACCGGTCGGCGCCTCGGCGAGAAGATGGTTCCCCTTCGAGATGGCGTCGGCGACCGCGGTTGTCAGCTGATGCTGCCCCTCGCGTCGCTCGCCACCCATACCGGACACGGCCTCGTCGAGGAGCGCGTGCGGGTCCAGCCGCCACGACATCCTCCGTCCGGAACTCGAGGCCACCGCGCAACGCTAGGCACAACGAGCGCCACCTCGCTCACGACCTGCTCATGAGCGACACGACATAGGCGTCGCAGCGATCGAGGCTCGTCAGGAAGCCGGCCTGCGCGTCGGCGCTGCGGTACGTCTCGGGAACGTTCGTCTGGTGCGTGAGCACTTCCGTGCGACCGTCACCGAGATCGACGAAGGTGATGGCGGTCAGCATCCCGCCCTCGACGTCGGCTTCCGTCCACACCAGCCGATCGGGTCGGTTCACCTCGACGTAGACGGCGTGGGTCGGATACTCGGAGCCGTCGGCGTCGCTGACCATGACCGTCTCGAACACGCCTCCGGGGCGCAAGTCGATCTTGATGCGATCGACAGGAGCGCTGGTGCCGACCGGTCCCCAAAAGTGCGTGAGGTGCTGCGCTTGGGTCATGCAATCGAAGAGCAGGTCTTTCGGCGCGTGATGGATGCGCCGGTAGGTCATCTCACCGACTTCGCCGCCGGCGATCTCGTCGTTCGCAACTTCACTCGTCTCGTTCATTTCGAAGGCTCCTTGTCGGATTCGGGTCGTCGAAGATTCTCGAGGTGCGCGTCCAGGCGGTCGTAACGCTCGGACCACGTCCTGCGATGCTGCGCGATCCACTCGGCGGCGGCGTCGAGGCGTTCCGCCTCCAGCCGGCACGGACGCGACTGCGCGGTGCGGGAGCGAGAGATGAGGCCGGCCCGTTCCAGGACCTTGAGATGCTTGGAGATCGCCTGTTGCGTCATGGAGAACGGCTCGGCCAGCTCACCCACCGTTGCGTCGCCCTCCGCGAGCTTTCCGAGGATCGACCGGCGGGTCGGGTCGGCGAGCGCGCCGAACATCAGACTCACGTCGTCCTCGACCAGTGTCACTGCCGCGCTCCGATCCACTTTCACAACCTCACCATTGTACAACTTAGAGGTTGTCTACTCTCATACGCTCGCCGGGTCAAGGACTTCCTTGCGGCGAGACCGAGCAGGTAAGACAGAGGAGCCCCTCGGTCCGACTTCATGATCGGTGTGGAACAACTGCGATCTCACCTGCAGAGCACAAGGGCGTTCTTCGGTCCGCGAGCGGCGGGTTGGGAAGAGCGATTCCCGGACGACGAACCGCTCTACGCCGCCGCGGTCGCGGAGCTCTGCCCGCCGCAAGGCGGGGTCGTCGTCGATCTCGGATGTGGGACTGGGCGCGCGCTCGCCGATCTCCGTCGAGCCGTCGGCGGCGATGGTGTCGTGGTCGGCATCGATGCGACGCCCGAGATGCTCGAGGTGGCGCGGGCCAGGCACTCCGACGCGCGCTCCGACCTCTTGCTCGCGGACGCGACGAGCCTGCCGCTCGCACCCGGGAGTGTCGCCGCGATCTTCGCCGCGGGGCTGCTCACGCACGTGCCGGATCCGCGCGAGTTGCTGCGGACACTGGCGCGCGTCTCGCGACCTGGCTGCCGGCTCGCGCTGTTCCATCCCGTGGGTCGTGCGGTCCTGGCTGCTCGCCACGAACGAATGCTCGCGCCCGACGACTTGCTGGATCCGTCGGTGCTACCGGATGTGCTCACCGGGACGGGCTGGGTAACCGAACGGATCGACGACTCCGACGATCGGTACCTGGCGATCGCGCACGTGGCGAGCGACCGCCGCGATCCCGAGGTCGCAAAGACCGCGCGGCGATGACTCGACCGGCCGGCGACTTCGACTACGAAAGGCACGGCGCGGCGTACTCGGCGCGGCGCCGGACCGATCCCGTCATCGCGTCGTATGTTCACGCCGCGCTCGGGTCGGCGCGCACGGTCCTGAATGTCGGTGCCGGCGCGGGCTCCTACGAACCGGACGACCGCCGGGTCGTCGCCGTGGAGCCGTCGGCGGCCATGCGCGCCCAGCGGTCGACGCAACTCGCACCCGCAATCGCGGCGCGCGCCGAGCACCTCCCGTTCGCCGACGACGCGTTCGACGGTGCGATGGCAACGATCACCGTGCATCAATGGCCGGATGCGGACGGCGGCCTGCGCGAGATGCGGCGCGTGGCGCGCGGCCCGGTCGTCATCCTGACATTCGACGGCGCAGCCATGGGCGACTTCTGGCTCGCCGAGTACGCGCCCGAGTTCATCGCGGCCGAGAGCCCGCGGTACCCGACGATCGACGCGATCGCGGCGGCACTCGGCGGCCGCGCGCAGATCACCGCGATCCCGGTTCCACTCGCGTGCGCCGACGGTTTCGTCGAGGCGTATTACGGACGACCGGAGGCGCTTCTCGATCCCGCAGTTCGCTCGGCGCAGTCGGCGTGGGGGTTCGTCGAGCGGGCCGCGGAGGAACGCGGCATGCGGCGCCTCGCCGACGATCTCGCGTCCGGGGCGTGGGACGGTCGGCACGGCCGACTCCGCACGCAACCGCAATACATCGGATCCCTACGTCTCGTCGTCGCAATACCGTGATCGAGATCGTGTCCGCGGAGGAACGCCGATGAGCATCCCCCGACGAGAATTGTTGTGACGGGTGGAAGCAGAAACGGCGCGTGCGGTGCTCGGATACGAGCCGCGGTATACCTGGCGCGAGCGCTCCCACCGACAACGCCCAACTTTTTGTCAGGAGACCAGTCATGACCATTCCCACCCGCAGACTCGGCGGCGGCCTGACGGTCGGCGCAATCGGCCTGGGCTGCATGAGCTTCAGCCCGTCGTACGGCGGCTTCGAGGGTGTCGATCCGACCGAGGTCATCGGGCGCGCCATCGATCTCGGCGCGACGATGCTCGACACCGCCGACGTCTACGGCCCGCACACCAGTGAGCTCGCGGTCGGCAAGGCGATCGCCGGTCGGCGCGACGAAGTCGTCGTCGCGACGAAGTTCGGCATCGTGTCGGGACCGCGCCCGGGCCACACGGCCGAGGTGAACGGCACACCGGAATATGTCCGGTCGTCGATCGAGGGATCGCTGAGCCGGCTCGGGATCGATCACATCGACCTCTACTACCAACACCGGGCCGACACGCACGTGCCGATCGAGGAGACGGTCGGCGCGATGGCCGAGTTCGTCACGGAAGGCAAGGTGCGTTTCCTCGGTTTGTCGGAAGCCTCGGTCGACACGATCCGGCGCGCGGCGGCGGTACATCCGATCGCGGCGCTGCAGAGCGAGTGGTCGTTGTGGAGTCGCGACCTCGAGGACGAGATCGTCCCGACGTGTCGGGAGCTCGGCATCGGAATCGTCCCGTTCAGCCCCCTGGGTCGCGGTTTCCTCACGGGTCGGATCACGTCGGTCGACGACCTGCCGGAACGCGACATGCGCCGCGCCCACCCGCGCTTTCGCGGCGACGCGTTCGACGCCAATCTGTCGTCAGTCGACGTCGTCCGCGCCATCGCCGACGAGCGCGGTGCCACGCCCGGGCAGGTCGCGATCGCGTGGCTCCTCGCCAAGGGTCCCGACGTCGTACCCATCCCGGGCACCAAGCGCATTGCGTATCTCGAGGAGAACCTCGGCGCGGCCGAAGTACAACTGTCGAGCGACGACATCGCGCGCCTGGATGCCGTCACCGCCGTGGGACCGCGCTCACTCGATCCGGACTGGGTCAATCGCAGCACTCCGTCTCTCGCGGGCGGAACTAGCTGATGGCGGCGGCGGGGCGCAGCCGCATGCCCGATGTCAACACGCCGGGACACGCGCCCACGAAAGTGCCGGACGTCGGCGCGACATCGGCGTAGTCGCGGCCGACGGCGACCGTGAGATAGCCGAGCCCGGCGCGGCGGTTGTGAGTTGGATCGAACGCCACCGCGACGTGGTGACCGGAACGTCCGCCCGACGGTGCCGGAACGACGCAAGCCCGCGTGCCGCTTCGGCAAGCCCCGCATCGGCATGCGTGAGCGGCGTGGACGAGAGCAGTCGCTTGTCGCCGGCCACAGCGGGTGTGAGCGTCGAGACGCCGCCGTCGTCTCGCTCCCCGACCAGGGCCCACGCCTGGAACTCGATCCACTCGCATACGGAGGTTGCGCACACCTCGACGACGTGGTTCCCGAAACCGTCGGACCCGGTGGTGACCCGGGCCGGAGCACCCGAGACCGTGAGGGCGTAGTCGAGCCGGTGCTGGCTGCCGTGTCGGACGCTCGGCACGACGAGGAGCCGGTGCCGCAAGCGGCGAATAGGAGCCGCGTAGTCGTAACGGAACCGTTGCTCCAGGAGGAACGTGCCGGTTTCGGGCGATGCCTCCGCCAGCATCATTCCGTCAGCATCAGTTCGGGCCCGCGGCCTCGTCAGCCCACACCGTCATCGTCTCGAGTTGCGCGGCGCCCCACGTCGTCACCATCGCACCGTCGAGAGCATCGCGGCCCCGTGCGATCACGACCCGTCCGATACGCGGTTCGTTGTTGCGCGGGTCGAACGTCCACCAGCGGCCGTCGAGCCACGCCTCGAACCACGAACAGAAGTCCATGGGAAGGTCGGGCGGGGTCACTGCGATGTCCGGCAAGTAGCCGGCAATGTAACGGGCCGGCACGTTGAGCGCGCGGCACAAAGCGATGCCGAGCTGCGTGAAATCGCGGCACACACCCGTGCGCGATTCCCACACGTCGGACGCCGTCGTAACCGCGGTGCTCGCCCCGATCTCGTATCGGATGTTCTCGTGGATCCAGTCGGTTACGGCCTGCACGCGCGTCCACCCCGGTTGCACCGAACCGAACAGGTCCCACGCCGCGTCGTACAGGAGGTCGGGCCAGCAGAAGCGACTCGGCAGGAGATACACGAATGCCGCGTTCGGCAGATCGTCGATCGCGGTTTCCGCCGCGCCCTTGTCGGCGTCGTCGAAGGTCGACGGCACTTCGACGGTGGCGTCATAACGGAGCAACGAGCGACCCGCGGGCAAGGTGAGCCGATCGCAGGCGTTGCCGTAGGCGTCGAGGTAGGAACGGGCGGGCGCAGGCGGCTGCCACGTCTCCGCGACGATCTGATGATCGCCCTCGGCGTGTGGGCGCACCTGCCACAACGAGGCAGTCGCCTCCGGCGCCGAATATTCGAACTCGCAGCCGACTCGCACCAGCATCCCGTAAGAGTTGTCGCGACTCGTGAACGCGTCGGTGCCGGAACGTGTCGGCAGTGTGAACTGGCGTCACGTTCCGGCACCGTCACCCGTACCGGTCACCCGTTACGTCGCCACGGTCGTCACATCGTCGCGGTCGTCCGGGATGCCGATCCGACGGGGACGTCGTGCATCGCGGGCCGGAGGCGGTGAGGCAGCGCCCACCCCTTCCGTGCACTTCCGCCCGGCGGCACCCGTGCCGCTCCGGCCCGCGGGCCCGTGACCTGACCGACCCGAGGGGGCAGTCCAGTCAGGCCCGAACACCGCGCCGCCAACCGCGGGCACACGGCCCGCAGCGCGGCGCATTCGTGCGCGTTCATGACGAACAAGGTCGTCGTCACGACCGTGCGGTAGGTCTCGGGTTCGACGACGGCGTTCCCGAGCCCGTCGATCGTTCCCAGCCACTCACCGTCGCGCAGGACACGGCGCAGACCGACCTCGGACGTTGCCACGATCCGGCCGCGCACGATCACCGCGAGCTGCGCTGGGCGCTCGCCGGGCCGGCTCACCAGCCGCCGGGG
Source organism: Actinomycetota bacterium (assembly GCA_030839105.1). GTDB lineage: Bacteria > Actinomycetota > Acidimicrobiia > IMCC26256 > PALSA-610 > PALSA-610. The sequence goes on along the minus strand of JAUZEI010000209.1, from coordinate 7,624 downwards.
CGTGATCTCGACGATCGTCCCGATGCGTTGCAACGCGGTGAGCTCCCGCTTCGAGAGATCGCGGAACAACGGAGTGGTCGCAAGGGCCTTGATGTCGCCGGGCAGTCTGCTGAGCATCTCGTCGCCTCCGGTGTGGGGGTTGGTACGACGAGATCGATTCTGCGAGTGCCCACTCGACCGGCACTCGACCGCGGCTCGATCGACGCGCGGCCGACTGGTTCAGGCCGGCGCCCCTCCCTCGCCGGTCGGCGGTTGGGGACGGTCCTGGCGGTTCTTGTCCCAGTTGTCGAACTCCTCCCCACTGAGCGCGGGCCGCGAGGTGGTTGCCACCCCGAGCTGCTGCAACGCTCCGATGAAGTCGATATAGCGGTAGTACTCCCAATCGTCGGATCCGGCGGCGCAGGCGTGCACGAAAGTCGTGCCGCGCAGCTCGAGCTGGATGTACGTCGGTGGAACGCCGAGGAAATCGCCGGTGTGCGTGCAGTGGTAGACCCACGGCACGACGACGAGATGGTCGGAGGTCGCGAGCGCTTCGTTCGCGGTCAGACCCGAATCGTGGAGCTCCGGACTGAACCCGCGGGCGGTGACCATCCTCGCGAATCCGTCTACGACGTCGGCTTCGACACTGCGCGCGGCCGCCGCGATGACATCGGGTTCGAGGGGACCTTCCGGGCACGCCATGTCGCCTCCGTCCTCAGGGCCTCGGGACCGGGGCGACATACCGGCGCGGGTCGTCGAGCACCCCGCCTTCCCGCTCCGCCGGCGCCACACACTCGACCTTCGAGCTGTCGTTGGCGACCCAGACCACTCTCGGAATCTTGATGTCCCGGTGGCGGGCGCGAACGGTCGAGAGCCTGACCTTACGCGTGTAGTCCTCATGGCCGACGACCCACATTCCCTTCTCGAGGGCCGGCCGCTTCGGTGCCCGCTGCTCGGGCGGATGGGCGTAGTCCTCGGCGGTGTACGGCCCCTGGTTCGCATGCACCGGTCGGGTGATCTTCGCGGTGAGGGGATAGCCGTACGCGGCCGGCGTCGTGATCATCAAGGTCACGTGACCTTCGTCGTTGGCCGCCGCTCGCCACAACACCCAGCACTGGAACCACGGTCCCTGGCAGATCCAGTACACGTCGATGGGCCAATGCCGCCCACTGGAAGCCTTCGCGTCGTCGGGCGCCGGATCACCGTGTTCCAGACCGAACGACATCTCGATGGCGCGGATCATGCCCTCCCGCATGATGATCTCGGGCTTCCCGTCGAAGCCGACCCAGAACATGGGTTGTCCGTTGAAGCCGAACCAGTCCTCGTTGAGATGCCGCTTACGCTCGGCCTCGCTCATGCCGTCCGGGACGAGATTCGTGGAATCGAACCCGACGAGGTCAGCGAGCGCGACGCCGGCGTAGAGATCCCGGAGGATGCCGGCGCGTGTCTTGGGCTGCGCGAGCTTGCTCTCCAGAACGCTGAGGTACGGACCCTTCTCGACGAGATAGGGCATGAATCCGGACATGGGCACCCCCGCCGACGAACGTCCGGCCCGTCCCCGAAGGCCGCGTGCGCGCCGAACGTAACGCCGCGACACGCGCGCCGCAAGACTCCGATCTGCGGAAAGGCGCGCTCCTCAGACGGCCGGGATGACGCGCAACACCTCGACCGGAGCATGCAGTCCTTTGAGGTGGTGGGCGCCGCGGGACTCGAACGACCAGTCGAGACCGCGCGTGATTCCGGCGACGTCGGAGGTGACCAACACCTCGTCCGGGCGCGCGAGATCGAGTACCCGGAACGCGACCGTGACCGCGAGACCGATCAGATCACGCTCGATCATCGTCGGCTCGCCTGCCGACAACGCGATCTTGACGCGCAGTGGTCCGGCCCGGGCCGATCCGAAGTCGTGCGCAAGAGCCGTACCGCAACGGAGCGCCCCGTTGACGGAAAAGAACCACGCGCCGATGCCATCGCCTGTGTGCTTGAACTCGACGCCGTCGAACTCCTCGAGACGCCGGCGGATGATCTCGTCGTGCGCCCGGAGCCGCTCGACGTATTCGCGGTCGCCGAGACGGTCGTTCAGCGCCGTGGATCCGACGAGATCGGTCACGAGGAGCACGCGCGTCGAGGGGCGAGCCTCGTACTCGCGCGTACCTGCTCGGCGAGCAATCCATCTCGCGCCGGGCTCGGGAATGGGATCGGCGATCGACGCGCGCGCCGCCGCGGCCCGGGCGAGCAGCTCCTCGGTGTGGGGACCGTCGATCACGCGCGCGTAGTCGAGGGCGGTGCGAGCGACCTCGGCCGTCGCGTGCGCGGCATCGGCATCATCGAGCGCGCGCTCGAACCAGATCGTCGCGTCATCGAGGCGGCCCGTGCTCGCGACTCCCAACGCCACGACCCGAGGGATGAACGACGGCCAACCGATCGCGAACCGCATACCGCGCTCGTAGACCTCGATCAGGACTTCGAGCAGCTCCGGTACGAGATCCGGACGTCCCGCGAGCGCGCCGAGCTCGACCTGGGCCGCCAACGCACCGGTCAAGAACGCGTCCGTCGGTTGCATCCCTGCGAACACGCGGAACGTCGGACGTTCCAGCGCGACGTGGGCCGCATCCACGCGGCCTACGAACGCATCGACGAGCGGCCGATAACGGCGGCTGCGCGCCGCGCCCAGCGCGTCCCACGTGTCGAGCGCTTCGTGCGCGCGGTCCGCGTCGCCGCGATGGGCACGCGCCGCCGCGAGCGCCGGAAACACCACATTGGGCGTGAACGGTGTCTCCGCATCCCGGTACGCCCGCACCGCCCGTTCGGCATGGAGCTCGGCTGTCGCGAAGCGGCCCTTCACCGCGGCAACCGCCGTTTGGAACGCAGCCGCCATCGACAACTCGCGCGGATTGTCGACGTGACGCGCCGCCTCGACCGCATCCGCAAGCAACTCGTCGGCGCGATCGAGGTCGGCCGCCACATACCGGACAACTCCCAGGCGTGACGTGCACCAGATGTGCGGGTTCGGGTCGGCCAGGGTCTTCGCGAGCGGACCCGCGAGCTCGAACCGCGCTTTCGCCTCGGCCAGTTCCACGCTGCCGAGATGCTGGAGTCCCCGCGCGAAAGCGATCCGCACGCGCAGCGCCGCATCCTCGGCTTCCTCGGCGCACGCTTCGGCCGCCGCATTGTGACGGTTGGCGGCGCCGAAGTCTCCGAGGTCGAAGTACAGCTCGGCTTCGAGCGCGTGGACCTCACCCCGCAACGCCGGATCGTCGCTCGCGAGGTCGAGGAACTCGTCCAGGCTCGCCAAGCTGCGCGCGACCGCCGGCTGCAGCTGCAGCGTGCCGACCCGCTCCCGCGCGAGGTGCACGAGCGCGCGCCCCCACACATCGACAGCACCGCACGAACGGGCGCGTTCGGCCACGGCCTCGAGCTGTTGCACTGCGCCCACGTCGCGCGCCAGGTGCGCGGCATGCGCGGCACGGAACTGCAATGTGGTGAGCTCACGCTCGGAGTGCCCGAGCTGTTCGGCGGCGTCGACCGCGACCGCCGCGTACTTCGCCGCGTCGCGCCACGCGCCCACGGCCGCCGATCGGTCAGCTGCCTCGCCACAAACTCGTAGCCGGCGGGCGGGGTCGGTGAGCGCACCGGCGCGGACCAGGTGATGGGCGATCATCCGGATGTCGGTGTCCTCCGGCTCGAGCCGATCGGCGAGCTGCAGATGACGCGCCGCCCGCTCGGTGGCCGCAGGCCAGTGATACACGAGCTGGCGTAGCTGCGGATGCACGAACCAGTACCGCTCATCGTCGGCGACGAGCAGCTGCTGGGCGGCCGCTTCGTCGATGAGGACATCGAGCTCGTTTGCATCCACCGCGCACGCAGTTGCGAGGAGATCGAGCCGGGCGCCTCCGCCCAGGAATGCGGCCGAGAGCAGCATCTCGCCGCACGCGTCGCCAACGTGCTCGACGCGCCGCCAGAGCTCGTGATCGAGATCCGTCGGACCCACGAGGTCGGCTACCGCAGAATCGGTGATCGCGCTCCCCAGATCGAGCAGCCGAGCGAGCGTCGAGCGCAACACCAGAGGATTGCCCGCTGTGGCCTCGAACAACCGACCGGTCGTCGATCGCGACGGGCGCGCCCCCAACCACTCCGCGGTCAGCTCCCGGCATTCCAGCTCGGTGAGGGCGTACAGGTCGACGCCCACGGTGCGCGGCTCGCGACGCAGCCTTGCGATGAGCGTGGCCGCCGGCGCCGACGGAACCGGTGGGCGGCTCGTCAGCACGATCAGCAGCCGGGTGCGATCGAGCTCGCCGTCCTCGCCGATGACCGCGAGCATGTGTCGCAGGAGAGACAGCGTCGCGTCGTCGACCCAGTGGAGATCTTCCAAGACGAGCATCGTGACGCGTTCGCGCGCGGCGGCGAGTAGCCAGCGCGTCGCGGCGAGATACAACGCGAGGCGCGAACGGTCGTCGGCCGCGTCCGCAGTGCCGACTGCGGACTGTTCGAAAGGGTTGGGCATCGATTCGAGTGCCGCGAACGCGCCCGCGAGCGGGAGGTACGGAACCGCGTCGTCCTCCTGGCACGCGCTCGCCAACACCTGCACGCCCCGCGAGACGGCATGGGGCGTGAACTCGTCGAGCAACCTCGATTTGCCGATGCCGGCCTCGCCCGTGATGAGAACGATCTGCGGAACACCGTTGCTCGCAGTCTCCAATGCACGCTCGAGCAGCTGCAGTTCCGCCGACCGGCCGACGAAGGGGTCAACATCGTTCGTGCGCAAAGTCGGGACGGAGCGCAGCAGCGCCGCCGGAGGGCGCCGACGACCCTGGGCGCGGCCGGCCGCGGCGGGATGCGCAGACATGCTCGAGATGGAGGAGGAAGAGAGCGGTTGCACGTCCGCCGGCGCATTCGCGTCCGACGAGCCGGCAGCCAGGCCGAAGCCACCGAGGTCGGGCCAGTCCGGCCGCGGTTCCTCCCGCAGGATTGCGGTCTCGATCGCGTTGAACGCGGCGCTCGGGTCGACACCGAGCTCGTCTCGAAGAACCTGCCGAAGACGGGTTGCGACGCGCAACGCCTCGGCCGGACGGCCGTCGCGCGCGAGCGCGATCACGTGTAGCGCCCACAAGGGTTCGCGTAGCGCATTGCGGCTTGTTGCCGCATCGAGCTCCGCGATGAGTCCGCTTGTCAGACCGGCACCTATGGCGCTCGCGGCCCACGCTTCCAGCGCGTCGAGCCGCAATTCCTCCAGGCGGGTCGCTTCCGCAATGGCCCACGGTTCGTTCGCGAACTCCGCATACGCGCGCCCGCGCCACATGTCGAGCGCGGCCCGCAACGCATGTGTCGCGGCCACAGGATTGGAACGCGCGCCCCCGCGTGCTTCGCGAGCGGTTCGCTCGAACCGTTGGCTGTCGACATCTGATCCGTCGACCTCGAGCACGTATCCGGCCGGCGTCGTGCGCAACGGTTCGATGCCGTACTTCCTACGCAACTGGTAGACGAAGGTTTGCAGGGTCGTCGTCGCGGAACGCGGCGGCGCGCCGTCCCAGAGCTCGTCGATCAGGCGATCGGCCGACAGCGTTTCGCCCGCGTCGACGAGGAATCGAGCGAGGAGCGCCCGTCGTTTCGGCCCGGTAACCGTCACGGGTCCGCCTGCAGTCGAGACTTCGAGCGGTCCAAGGACCCGGAACTCCACGCAGTGCCGCCTGTTCGAGGCGTTGTCGCCGCCGAGAGTGTAAAGCGAAAGACGCGGTCGGCGCGATGAGTTCCAGACTCGCCGGCAGTCTCACCGAGCATGACCCTTGGCATCGCCCCGCTCGACGCTCCACCCGACATCGATCACCTCGGTGAGCTCGCTCGACAACTCCGGGCGCTCCACCGGATCGGCACTCCGCTCGTACTCGTCAACGCATGGGACGTCGCCAGGCGAAACAGATCGAACAGGCGGGGTGTGCCGCGGTCGCGACGTCCAGCGCCGCGTGCGCGGCCGTCACGCCGGTGTGCTCGTCGATCCCGACGTACACGCCCGGCGTCTCGCCGACATCCGCGGCGCCGCCCTGGCGTCGGGCGTCGATCTCGTGCTGAACGCACGCATCGACACGTTCATTCGCTATCCCGAACGCAGCCTCGACGAGTCGATGCAGGACACCATTCGCCGAGCGCGCGGCGCGTATCTGGACGCAGGCGCCGACTACGTCTACCCGATTCGCGTCAGCCAGCCCGAGCTGGTCGCCGAGCTGGTCGCGGCCCTCGACGCGCCTGTCAACGCCAACATCGACCCGACGGTGGGCGTCGACGCGTTGGCGAGCGCGGGAGCCGCACGGATCTCGGTGGGCCCTGCCGCGTTGGCCGCGGCATGCGCGACCTGCGGCGCCGCACCGAGCTGCTCCTCGGCGGCGACATCGGCGGTTTCCTCGCGTAGCGATCGAGGCGCTCTAGCTGTGATGCCCCGGCTTGAGATCCTGCAGCTTCCCGTCGGCCTCGACCATGAGATCTTCGAGCGCCGCCGACGCAGCACTGCGCACCATGCCCGCAGTCAGCGTGAGGCCCGACAGTGACGACAGGTCATCGCTGAGCGCGCGTACGCCGTCGACCGCGGCCAAGGCCTCGTCCGTGCAGTCGGTGAGCAAGACCGCGAAGCGGAACGTATCAATACGGCCGACGAGGTCGCTCGCCCGGAAGGCCTTGCGCAGCTGGCCGGCCATCATCATCAGCACCCGATCGATGGTCGCGTCCTGTTCGGGCGAACGCGCGGAGTCGGAGTGGTCGAAGTCGAAATACGCGAGCGCGATGGGAGATCCGCGCCGCTGACAAGACACGTACATCGGTGTCGCGGCGGCCACGAATCCGGCGCGGTTCCACACGCCGGTGAGCTCGTCGATGCCAACGGCCTGTGGTGCATGACTGTTGGCCTGACCGTTCACTCGGGTTTTCGTACGGCTCACGACTCGCCTCTCCCTCATTGCACGCTCCGATAACTCGAATAACCGTCGCTCCGGACGCGAGCGTTCGCCGGTCCGGGACGTGCACATGAGGTCGGCACATTGACGTGCAGCCTTGATTGCGGAATACCCACAGCCGGATTGCGGTACCGACGACGCGCGCCCAAAGCGCGCAACTGCATTCGCCGAATCGACTGATATCGTCACAATCAGTCGTCATGTTTCGGCATGGAGCTGTTCGAGCTCCCAGTTGCGCATCGCACGTCACTGGCAGACCTTGGGGACACAGCGGAGGTCAACATTGGCGGTCGGGAGACTCGAACCCGAGCGGTTTGCGCAAGTCCTCGCCGCCCGGACGGAGGGTCACGACCCGATCAGTTCTCTGTGCCTCGCCACCGCCGAAGTGCTCGGCGTCAGCGGCGCCGGACTGGTGTTGATCACGGAAGGTCGCTCACTCGCATGCGTGGGCGTGTCGGATGCCGTTGCCGAAGTGATCGAGCAGCTCGAATACACGTTGGGCGAAGGACCGTGCGTCAGCGCCTACACGAGCAAGGCACCCGTGTTCGATCCCGACCTGGGCGACGACCAGACCGACCGGTGGCCGGAGTTCCGACGCGGTGCGATGGCGGTCGGCATACGCGCGGCGTTCGGCTTCCCGCTGCTCATCGACTGGATCTGCATCGGTTCGCTGAACCTGTATCACTCGCGGCCGGGCGCGCTCA
>JAUZEI010000015.1 GCA_030839105.1 Actinomycetota bacterium | reverse complement strand
CTCTCACCGATCTCGGACGCGTGATCACCGACAGTGCCGCGGCGGTGGTCGGGGCGATGGCAGCCGTTCCGATCATCGAGGCACCCGCCGCCGACCGGGCGCGGTCGAACGAGGCCCGCGCAAGTGCGTCAACGCGGGACGACGAGCCGTTCGTCGATGTCCGCGAACGCGTGATCGGCGGCTCGATGCCGGCCGGACCCGATCCGGTCATCGATCTCGTCGAGCGCGGAGCAGCATGGGATCCTGCGCCCCCGCAGACCGCCGAGCCGACGCCGGCGGTGCGCCTCACTGCGAAGGACGCTGCCGTCGAAGTGCGGGGACGGATCGGCGACCGCTGGGTCGAAGGCTTCGAGATCTGCGAGGTCATGAGCACTCCGGCCGGGCCCCGCTACCGGCTCCGCCGCCGGACCGACGGCGTCGTGCTCCCCGAGCTGTTCGAGGCGAGCAGCATCCGCCACGTCGACACGGTCGAAGCTCACGCGAGCGAACACGCGCCGGTGTCCGGGAACCAGGACGCGGAGCTCCACGACCGCGCGCCCGACACGAACGACACGAGCAACGACCTCAACGCGCCGCCGCACTACTGGACGCGTTCGTAAGCACGCGCAGCGAGCCCGTCGTCGACTGCGGCTCGAAGCCGTCGGCCACCGCCCGCCTCCAGACGTGGAACGGCGCCTGGCCGCCTTCCGCCGGATCCTCGAAGACGTCGTGGATCGCCAGCGTTCCGCCTTCCACCACGTGCGGCGACCACACCTCGTAGTCGGCCAGCGCGACGTCCTCGGCGTGACCGCCGTCGATGAACAAGAAGCCGAGTGGAGTGCCCCACGCGCGCCCGACCGGAATGGAGTGGCCGACCACGCCGATCACCACGTCCTCGAGATCCGCGGCCTGCATCGCGGTCCGGAAGAACGGCAGTGTGTCCATCCGGCCGGTCTCGGGATCGACGACCTCGCGGTCGTGGTGCTCCCAACCCGCCTGGTTCTCCTCCGAACCTCGATGATGGTCGACGGTGAACAGCACCGTCTCGGCCGCCCGCGCCGCCGCGCCGAGGTACACGGCCGACTTCCCGCAGTACGTTCCGACCTCGAGTAATGGGCCGAGCTTGCCCGCTCGCTGCGCGGCCTCGTGCAGGGCCAAGCCTTCGGCCTCGGGCATGAAGCCCTTCGTCGCGCGCGCGATGTCGAGCAGTCGTTCATCCATCACGGCCGCGCAGACTAGGGCGACTGGATCGATCGCCGGACCGCGCCGACCAGGCTCCGCTGCTCCCGTCTCGTCGACACCCGCATCCGGTCGAAGTCGCGGCCGGACAGCCGCACGTCGGCGTAGACGTCCGGGCCGTCCTCGTGAAAGTGCAGGAACGCACGCGCCCGCCGGTAGAACACTCCCGGCGAGCGTTCGACCAGACCGTCGAGGGCGCGCAGGTTTCCCAGCAGTTCGTCGATCGCTGCCAGCCGCTCGGGTGTGATGTGGCGCACGGCGACGACTCCCGACCCTCAGATGCGGGCGGCCTCGACCCAGCGACCGAAGACGTCGGCCAGTGCGTCGACTACCTCGCCCAGCGTCGCGTACGCACCCACCGCGTCGATGAAGGCGGGCATCAGATTGACCTCCGGATCGGCGGCCTCGGCGCGTACACGCACGAGCGCAGCCTCGACTCTTGCGGAGTCGCGCTCGCGCTTCACCTTGTCGAGCCGGCGGCGCTGCTCCTCTTCGACCTCGGGCCCGATGCGCAGGATCGGCGGCGGCGGCTCTTCACTGCCTTCCAGGAATCCGTTCACACCGACCACCACGTGACGCCCCGAGTTCAACTTCCGCTCGAGCTCGTACGCGGAGTCGGCGATCTCGCTCTGATACCAGCCCTCCTCGACACCGCGGATCGCGCCTTCCAGCATGGAACCGTCGCCGCGGTCTTCGATCTGCGCGAACAGGTCCTCGGCCCGGCGCTCCATCTCGTCGGTGAGCGCCTCGACGTACCACGATCCGCCGAGTGGGTCGGCGACATTCGCGACGCGCGTCTCGTGCGCGATGACCTGCTGTGTACGCAACGCGATCCGCGCCGACTTCTCCGAGGGCAACGCGAGCGTCTCGTCCATCGAGTTGGTGTGCAGGCTCTGCGTGCCGCCGAGCACACCCGCCAGCGCCTCGATCGCGGTGCGCACGATGTTGACCTCGGGCTGTTGCGCGGTCAGCGAGACACCGGCGGTTTGCGTGTGGAAGCGCATTTGTAAGGACTTTTCAAGGTGCGCGCCGTACCGATCGCGCATCCAGCGCGCCCAGATCCGGCGGGCGGCTCGGTACTTGGCGATCTCCTCGAAGAAGTCGAGGTGCGCGTTGAAGAAGAACGAGAGCCGCGGCGCGAACGTGTCGACGGGCAGACCGGCCTGCAGCGCGAGCTCGACGTACGCGAAACCATTCGCGATCGTGAACGCGAGCTCCTGCGCCGCGGTCGAACCCGCTTCGCGGATGTGGTATCCCGAGATGGAGACGGGATGCCAGCGCGGCATCTCGTCGGTACAGAACGCGATCGTGTCGCGCACGAGCCGGAGCGACGGACGGGGCGGGAAGATGAACTCCTTCTGCGCCTGGTACTCCTTCAAGATGTCGTTCTGCAGCGTGCCGCCGAGCCGCATCCGCGGCACGCCATTGGCTTCTGCGTTGGCAACGAACATCGCGAAGATGACGGCGGCGGGACCGTTGATGGTCATCGACGTCGTGACCTCACCGAGATCGATCCCGCGGTAGAGGTCATGCATGTCGGCGAGCGTGTCGACCGCGACCCCGCACTTGCCCACCTCGCCGAGCGCGAGCTCGTCGTCGGAGTCGCGGCCCATGAGCGTCGGCAGGTCGAACGCGGTCGAGAGGCCGTCGCTACCGGCGGCGAGCAGCTCGTGGAACCGGCGGTTGGTATCGATCGCGGTCCCGAAGCCGGCGAACATGCGCATCGTCCACAGCTTCGAGCGATACATGTCGGTGTAAGGCCCGCGCGTGTACGGGTAAGCGCCGGGGCGCTCGCCTTCGGCCGGCCCGTAGACCGAATCGACGGGTACCCCGGACATCGTTTCGAAAGGAGACGTCTCGAAAGGAGTCTTCTCGGGGTCCGGCGTCATCCCACCAGATTAGAACCCGAACATCTCCGTGACGCCGTGGTCCCGGCCCGCCGTGTAGCCACCGTCGACGGCAAGAGCCTGACCGGTGACGAACGACGCATCGGACGACACCAGGAACAGCGCGGCGGCGGCGATCTCCTCCGGCCGGCCGAGGCGGCGGAGCTTGTGCTCGAGGCGGATCTCCTCGCGGATCTGCTCCATGCCCGGCACCCCGAAGACACTTTCGAGCATCGGGGTCTCGATGAAACCCGGACAGATCGCATTGGCGCGGATGCCGGCCCGGCCGTAGTCGATGGCGAGGTTCTTGGTGAAGATGACGACGGCACCCTTCGACGCGTTATACGAGCTGCCGCCCGCGGTGCCCTCGAGCCCTTCGACACTCGCCACCGTGACGACGCTGCCGCGTTCGCCGTCGATCGGTTCCTGTTCGAGCATGCGGGCGATGGCGTGCTTCGCGCACAAGAATGTGCCGGTCAGATTGACGTCGAGTACGCGTTGCCATTCGGTGCGGTCGAGCATGTGTGCGGGTCCGCCGCCGGCGACGCCGGCCGCGGTGACGACGGAATCGATACGACCGTGTTCGGCGACCATGGCGTCGATCGCGTACTTGATCGCGTCTTCGTCGCGAACGTCGACCGCGGCGAACGTCACATCTGGCGCACCCGCGGGCAGGTCGAGATCGCCCCGGGGCTCGGACACATCGACGCCGAAGACGTGCGCACCCTCGGACGCGAACCGGGCTACGCATGCCAGCCCGATGCCCGACGCCGCGCCCGTGACCAAGGCGGTCTTGCCGTCCAGTCGACCCATGTCGACGTTCTAGTACGCGCCGGACGGCCGATGGAATCTCGTCCACCCTCGACTAGGGTCCATCGACCATCGAGAGACCGGGAGCGGAGAAATGGAAGCCGAGCAACAGCCCGATCGCAACCTCGCAATGGAGCTCATGCGTGCCACCGAGGCCGCGGCGCTGGCCGCCGGTCGGTGGATGGGGCGGGGCGACAAGAACGCGGCCGACGGCGCCGCGGTCGAAGCCATGCGCGTCGTGCTGAGCACCGTGCGGATGGAAGGCGTCGTCGTCATCGGTGAGGGCGAGAAGGACGAAGCCCCGATGCTCTTCAACGGTGAGCAGATCGGCGACGGTTCCCCGCCCAGCATGGACATCGCGGTCGATCCCGTCGACGGCACCACGCTCACCGCGCTCGGTCGGGGCGGCGCGATCGCGGTCATCGCGATGAGCGAGCGGGGCACCATGTTCGACCCCGGTCCGTGCGTCTACATGGAGAAGATCGCAGCCGGCCCGGCGGCGGTCGACGTGATCGACATCAACGCGCCGGTCAAGGCGAACCTGGAAGCCGTCGCCAAAGCACTCGGCGAGAAGGTCAGCGACGTGACCGCGGTCATCCTCGATCGCGACCGCCACGAGAGCATCATCCGCGAGTGCCGCGAGGCCGGCGCCCGCATCCGCCTGATTCCCGACGGCGACGTTGCGGGCGCGATCTCGGTCGCGTGGCGCAACTCCGGCAACGACATCCTGTTCGGGGTCGGCGGCACGCCCGAAGGTGTCATCGCCGCGTGTGCGTTGAAGGCCTTGGGTGGTGCCATCCAGGGGAAGTTGTGGCCGCGCAACGACGAGGAACGCACCGCCGCGCTCGACGCGGGCTACGACCTCGACAAGGTGCTGATGCTCGACGACCTCGTGTCGGGTGACGACGTCTTCTTCGCGGCGACGGGCATCACCGACGGCGAGTTGCTGCGAGGCGTGCGGTACTGGGGCGAGGGTGCCGGTACCCAGAGTCTCGTCATGCGGTCGAAGTCGGGCACGATCCGCGTGATCGACGCGCAACACCACTGGACGAAGCTCAACTCGTACTCCGCCGTCAAGTACAGCTGACACAACCACATCGGAGAGCACGCGAAGAGGTGCCCCGAGGCGGGAAGAATCGGGGCACCTCTCCCAAGACCGGGGGTTGGGAATCCCGATCCTGTTGAGGTGAGCCTTCCCTGCTCTGCGGGAGTCCAGACACGAATCAGACGGCGCGTCACCGCGCTCTGTCGGACTCAGAGTGTCGCGGCTCAGGTGTCGGATTCAGGCGGAGGCGGCAACTTGGAGGCGCACCTCGGCGCGCGCCAGCGCGGCCGCCGCCTCGTCGTCCTCGGCGTTGGCGCGCAGCACTTCCTCGGCCCGGGTCTTCGCGTCGGTCGCGCGGCCGACGTCGATACCGCCGGCCGGCTCGGCGACATCGGAAAGAATGATCACCTGGTTGTTGCTGACCTCGACGAAGCCGCCGTGCACCGCGAACCATGCTTGGCTGCCGT
>JAUZEI010000179.1 GCA_030839105.1 Actinomycetota bacterium | reverse complement strand
GCAGAAATCCGCCTCGCCGCCTTCGACGTCGGCAACACCCTCCCGCTCGGCATCGGCAAGCTCACCATGGGCGACCAAGTCAAGCTCGACATCGACGCTCAGTTCCTCCCGCACTGAAGTACCACTTGGTCGAAAGGAGAATGGAAATGAACGAAGCAGGCGGCCCGGGTGTTTCGCCAGGCTCGGTTTCGTCCAGACTCGCGGCGTGGATATGCGTCCGGACACCGCCTTCAGCGACCAGCTCGAGGCCTGGCTCCGCCGCGAGGAGCCGAAGACGTTGGGCGCGCTCGGCGAGGCCTTCGGCGAGAAGAGCTTCGCGGTCACGATCCTGTTCTTGATGTTCGTGCCCGCACTGCCGCTTCCGACGGGCGGTATCACCCACGTGTTCGAAGCCATCACCGTGCTGCTCGCCGCGCAGATGGTCCTGGGGCGGCGCACGATTTGGCTTCCGCAACGTTGGCAACGGCGCGAGCTCGGCGCGCTGACGACCGGAAAGACCGTCCCGTTCATGATCCGCCGGATCCGGTGGTTCGAGAAATTCTCGCGCCCGCGCGGGGCAGGACTGTTCCGCCAGCGGTGGTTTCTCCGCCTGCTCGGTGTCGTGTTCATCGGATTCGCGGCGGGGGCGGCGGCGGCTCCGCCGTTCTCGGGACTCGATACGTTGCCCGCCCTCGGCGCAGTCGCCGTGGCGCTGTCGATCGTCTTGGAAGACCTCGTCGTGCTCGGCATCGGCCTTGCCATCGGAGTCGGCGGCATCGCGTTGATCTTCACCATCGGCGCCGCGCTCCTGCACTTCGTGCGCAACCTCTTCTGACCCGATCTCGAAGGCCGGGGTGGAAAAGAGACCATCGGTATGGCGTCGAGCGTCTGCACCTAGAACAATCGCCCTCATGTTCAACTCGATAGTGGTTGGGACGGACGGGTCGGAATCGGCGAGTGTCGCCGTGCAGCACGCGGCGGCGCTGGCGGCATTGACGTCCGCGACGTTGCACATCGTGTACGGGTGCCGACCAGTCATGCTCGGAAGTGCTGCAATGGCAGCGAGTACGGGCGCCCCCGTGATCGATGTCGAGCAGGTGAACCGCAGCATCGCGGTCGAAGGTGAGCAGGTGTGCGAACACGCCGCGTCCCATGCTCGGCGGGAAGGCGTCCAGGTCGAGGTTCACGTCGTGGCCGCGGACCCGGCCGATGCACTCGTCGGGGTCGCCGAAGAGGTGGGCGCCGATCTCCTCGTCGTCGGGAACCGGGGAATGAGCGGCGCGCGCCGGTTCGTGCTCGGCAGTGTGCCGAACAAGGTGTCGCACCACTGCCCCTGCAACCTGCTGATCGTCGATACCCGGAACGCGACGCCCGCGAAATAGCCCGGTGCCAGGACCGGCCCGTCGCGCCGACGGCCGGTCTCGAACGGCTACATCTCGGCGAGCGCGTTCACGAAGCCGGCGGTCGGCGTGCCCAGGCCGGTCATGTCGTCGTAGCCCTTCCGGGTCGAGATGGTGATCTTGCGGCTCGCGCAGTTGCCCGCGCCGTCGCCGTACGTCTACGCCCTGGTAGTCGATGACGCGGGTGCTGAACAGCAGGCGGTCCGCCTCGCCCGAGCCGAACCGGAGCGGTTCGTCACCGAGGGGACACCCGGTTCAACGCCGGGTGACCGACACCGGCTCCGGGCTGGGAGGGACGGATCCGTGGAGACGGAGGGCGTTCGCGCGCATCCGAAGCAGCACCGCCGCGAGGATCACGACTGCGGCGATGGCCGCGGCCAGGAGCCAACCGTTGCTCACACCGAGCAGCCCGAGCGCAGAGATCGCGAGCACCGCAACGAGCACGGGGCGGATGTAGCGGTCGGCACCCTTCGACGAGAAATGTGCACCCAACATGACCGCGGGTATCGCGCCGAGGAGCACACTGCCGATGATCGAGAAGTCGAGCCTGCCGAAGATGTAGTGCCCGACGGCGGCCGCCCCCACGAGCGGGATCGCCTGGATCAGGTCGGTGCCGACCATCTCCTTCGACGAAAGCTTCGGATAGACGAGCATCAGCGCGACGATGATCAACGAACCCGAGCCGACCGACGTCATGCCCACGATCAGGCCGCCCAGCGCGCCGATGACGAGCGTGGGAACCGGCCGTACGAGCACCGGGTCCATCATCGCGGTGACGGGCGCGTCGTTGCGGCGCGCCTGGAGTACGAGCTTGGCGAGAATCGCGCCCGCGGCGACGATGAGGACCCAACCGAGGATGCGCTTGACGGTGTTCTGGTTGTCGGTGCCGATGACCTCGTCCAGCAGGAATGCACCCAAGAACGCGCTCGGTATCGAGCCGATCATCAGCCACCGGACGAGGCGCCAGTTCACCGTCCGGCGCCGGACGTGGATGCTGCCGCCGAAGGGCTTGAGGACCAACGAGGTCACCACGTCGGCCGAAACTGCCGAGCCAGGATTGACGCCGAACATCAGCACGAGCACCGGGGTCATCAGCGCACCGCCGCCCATGCCGGTCAGGCCGATGACGAACCCGACGATCAGCCCGGCCAGCGTCTTGTAGAGATCGAGGTGCATCCAGTCCTCGCGTGGCTTTGCGTCGGTCGCGCCCCGAACCCCTCGGGATCGTCTATTTAGACCGACCTAGTCCACAAAGTCAAGTCACACACTGGACAAAGGGTCAGCCCCGGTGCGCAACGGACACGTCGCCCCTGGGAGCGATCGCCGCCGCGTCCGACACCAAGAACAAGCCAAGAGCTACGCGTAGCCCTTGGTTACAGCGCAGCGGCGCCCTTCCACGTGATGCGGGGCGCGTCGGTCCACAGCCGCTCGAGACCGTAGAACTCGCGCGTCTCGGCCAGGAAGATGTGCACGATGAGATCGCCGTAGTCGAGCAGTACCCACGACAGATCGTCGAGCCCTTCGATGGCGCGCGGCTTCAGTCCCGCGAGCACGAAGAGCTGCTCTTTCACTTCGTCGACGATCGCTCGCACGAGGCGCGGGTTGGAGGCGTGCGCGATGACGAACGCGTCGACGATGCCCATGATCTCCGCGACGTCGAGAACGAGGATGTCCTCCGCCTTCTTGTCGTCGGCCGCGTGGGCGGCGACGCGGGCGCGTTCGGTACTCGACATGGCAGCGATGCTCGCCGTGCGTTCGGCTTCGGTCACGGAATCCTCTCGGGGTCGGCAGGCAGCTCTGCGGCTGACGAAAGTGATGTGGAGGTCGACGCCCGGACGGGCCGGGTTTCCCACGAGCGATGGGTTCCGAAGTGCGCGGCGACCAATCCGCAGATCGCGGCCAGTGCAATGACGGCCAACATTCCCGCCCACTCGCGCGTTCGACGACGGTTGGGAGTCGTCGGATGCGATCGGGTCATCAACGTCCAGTGTAGAGACCGTGCCGGCGCAACACCCGCGCCGCGGGAGGGGGAACGAGGAAATCGACCGATTCACCCGCGGCGATGCGGCGGCGCAGATCCGTCGACGACACGTCCAGGCGAGGCATGTGCACCCGCTCGCAGCGCCAGCCCGGCGGAGCGGTGGTTGGTGCGGCGTCCTCCCGATCGACGAGCGCCAGCGTCACGGCGTCCCGCAGCGCTTCGGCTCGATGCCACGACTCGAGCGACGCC
>JAUZEI010000127.1 GCA_030839105.1 Actinomycetota bacterium | reverse complement strand
GGGCGCACCGATTCCGACGACGCCCCGGTCGATCCGGCCGTCGCCGCCGCCACCTTCAGCCCGGACATGTTGTTCTCCATGATGATGCCGCTCCTCCTCGGCGGCTGGGCCGGTTCGATGATCGGGCTGCTCGCGCACGGCGCACTCGGCCAGTACGACCTTCCGCTCCCGCTCGACGGACCGCCCACCCTGTTGTTCGCGGCCCGCAACGTCGATGCTTTCGCCGAGGAATGGTCGCTGCCCGTCGACGAGCTGCGCTACGCCCTGGCATTGCGCGAGGTCGTCCACGGCGCGCAGCGCTCCGTGCCCTGGGTGCGTGAACGGCTGCTGCGGAGCGCGTCCGCGTACGTGAACGCGTACGAGGTACAGACGGAGGCGATGGAAAGTCAGTTCGGCGGCCTCGACCCGTCGGATCCGTCGTCGATGGAGGCGATCGCGCGGCTCGCCGACCCCGACGTGCTGCTCGGCGCGATGCGCAGCGAGCGCCAGGCGCCGCTCCTCGCCGAGCTGCAGAGGTTCGTGTCGGTCCTCGAGGGCTACACCGACGTCGTTGTCGAATCGCTCGGCGAGCGCATGGTCACCGCCCACGGACGGCTCGACGAGGCTCTGCGCCGGCATCGCCTCGAGCGTGGCGACGCCACCGGCTTCGTCGACCGCCTCCTCGGCCTCGAACTCGACCGGGGGCACTACGAGACCGGCGTCGCGTTCTGCCGCGGCGTGATGGAACGCAGCGACGGCTCCCTCGACCAGCTCAATCGGCTCTGGTCGGACGAATCGATGGTGCCCACGGAGGCGGAGCTCGTCGCCCCGGGCTTGTGGCTCGCCCGCATCGATCTCCCCGCCACGCCGTGAAGATCGGGGTGCTCGGCGCGGGCGTCATGGGCAGCGGGATCGCGCAGGTATGCGCGCTCGGGGGTGACGACGTGGTGTGTTACGACGTCGACGCGTCCGCGCTCGCCGATGGCCGCGCGCACGTCACGACGGGGCGCTTCGGGATCGACAATGCGGTCGAACGCGCGAAGGTCACGCGGGCCGAAGCCGACGCGGCGCTGGCGCGGATCACGTTCACGGGTTCGTTCGAAGCCGCGGCCACGACGGACCTCGTGATCGAAGCCGTACCGGAGCGGCTCGAGCTGAAGGTACGCGTGTTCCGCGATCTCGACCGGCTTGCGCCGGCCGAGACGATCCTCGCGTCGAACACGTCCGGACTGCCGATCGCGGCGATGGCGGCCGCGACCGATCGTCCCGACCGGGTCATCGGGTGGCACTGGGCGTCACCCGCGCCGGTGATGAAGCTCGCCGAGATCGTCGTCACCCCCGAGACGGGCGAGGACACCATCGCGACGGTGACCGACACCGCGGCCCGTTACGGCAAGCACCCGATCGTCGTGAAGGACAACCCCATGCAATGGGGTTTCGTCGCAAACCGCGTGTACTTCGCGATGGTGCGCGAGGCGCAGCGCGTCGTCGACGAGGGCATCGCGACCCGGGCGGAGGTCGACCAGTTGATGATGGATTGCTTCCGGTGGCCGAGCGGTCCCTTCGGCATGGTCGCCGGTGCAGGCTCCGGCTGGAGCTAGGAACCGGCCGCTCGCGCGACCTGGCCCGATCGGAAGCCCGATCGGAAACATGGTCAGAAGAACGAGAGCAGTGCGGGTGCGGGCGTCGCGAGGAACATGGCGTCCGCGAGAGCGAGCGCCTCCGGGCGCCTCACCTCGAGCCGGTCGACGGCGGCGAGCTCGCTCCAACGGTTTCCGCCGAGCACGCACATTCCGAACACCGGTGCGGCGCACACGAAATCGGGCTCCTCGTCGGTCGCGACGCAGAACGTGCCATCGGCGTTCGACTCGACCGCAACCGTAGAGCTGGCCCCGTCGGCGGCGTGCGCTCCGATGACGACGCGGCCCGGAACCGAGTAGGTGCGCGCGCCGAGGATGGCCAGCGGATCGAGCGGCGCGAGCCAGAGGTGGTCGTTCAAGAAATCGACGCGAACCCAGCGGCCGTCGACGACGACGTGGCGCAGCGGATCGTCGACCGGCAAATTGATCGCGGTGACTTTCGCGATGAGATCGACACTGAATACATAGCGCCACAGGCTGATCCAGGTGGCCGCCATCTCGGCCTGCATGTCGATGATCGTGAGCCGACGATCCACCAGACCGCCGACGCCCTCGCCCACGATCGAATACACGACGTAACCGTCGTCCTGCCCCCGCGCATCGGAGTGAATCGCGACGAACGTCGCCTTCTCCTGGCCGAGCATGAACTCCCAGAACACCTGCTCCCACCAGAAATCGGGACGCGTGACCATGCCGGAGCGCGTGCGGCGGGCACGGTCGTACACCGCTGGAATCGCGACGACCGCTTCGTCGCGCGCCACGAGCCGCATGTTCCCGTCGTCGTCGTCCGGACGCGCGAACTGGATACGCGACTTCTCCACCGTTACGCCCAGTCGCCACGCCGCGACTCCGTACCCGAAGCGCCCGTAGATGGAGCTCTCGGACGCGGTGAGGATGGCGGCGGTTTCGTTGCGAGCGCGCGCGTCATCGTGCATCGCGGCCATGAGTTGGGTGAGCACGCCCTGGCGCCGGTGCGTGGGCTGCACCGAGACCCAGGAGACCGCAGCCGCCGGAAGCAGCGCGCCACCGGGCATCGTCAGTTCGAAGGAGTAGGTCCGCGACACGCCGACGATGCGGCCGGAGTCGAACGCGACGCGAGTGCGGTCGAGCTCGGCGGCGGCCCAGCTCCGCGACGCTCCCGGCCGCGGCGGCGCGCCACCGAAGCCGCGCTGGTCGGCCACGAGGAGGTCCTCTACCTCGGCGGACTCGATCGCGCGGATCTCGAAAGGCATCCGCTCGTTCTAGCCGGGTGGCGGCAACGACGGCTGGGTATTCCGCGGCGCCGTCCGCCGAAACCCGCCGACGTACGAGAGGCCGGCGAAGAGCAGCACGACCGCGACCACGAAGATGCCGCCCCGGCCGCCACCGGGGAAGACCACCGCGCCGACACCGCCCGCGACCCAGACCAGTTGGAACCGCGTTTCGAAACGGGCGAATGCACGACCGCGCACCGCCTCCGAGCCGTCACGCTGCAACAGGCTGTCGAACGCGACCCGACCGCACGCGGTGGCCGCGGCGACCGTTGCCGCCGCGACGACCAGCGACACGCGCCCGTAGGCGCGCGCGGCCAACACCAGCGGCAGCGCGGGAAACAGCAACGCACCCGCGAGCATCCATTCCTCACGCACCTTCTTGCGGATGAACGGCGCGATCACGGTGCCGAGTCCGTTCCCCAGGGCGCTCGCACCGAGCACGAGTCCGAAGACCCAGGCCGGCTCGTGTGACCGCTTCAACGCGAATGCCGCGAAGAACGTGAAGAATCCGACGACGGCGCGCAGCACTCCCATCGCGGTACCCGCGACCACGATGCTCCGCGCGTGCAACGCCTCCCGCTGGTCGACGGTCTCGCTCGACCCAACCTGCTTGGCTCGCGGTATCCCGAACGCACAGATCGTGCCGACGACGAAGACGAGTGAGCCGACGCGCAGCACCCACTCCGCGCCCGCGAGCTTGAGGATCCCCGCCGCGATCGGCGCCGCGACCGACGCGCCGACCACGGAGATGATGGCGAGCCGGGAGTTGGCGAGCACGAGCTCGTCGTGGGAGTCGACGACGGCCGGGACGAGCGCGCTCTTGGCGATCGACTGGCCCTTCGACAGCACGAGGGCACCGAACGCCAGCGGGTACAGCATCGGGCTGTTGATCTGGTTCGCCATCAGCATGCAGATGACGGCCCGGCCCGCCATTGCGCCCGCGACCATGAGGCGGCGACCCCCACGGGTCCGGTCGAGGAAGGGTCCGAGCACGGGCGCGACGACGGCGAAGGGCGCCATCGTCAAGACGAGGTAGAGGAGCACCTTGGGTCGGGCCGCGCCGACTCCGACATCGAAGAACAGCGTGCCGGCCAGCGACACCGTCACGAAGACGTCGCCGGCCATTCCGACCGCGTGCGCCAGCGCGAGCCGGGAGAACGGCGTGATGGTCGTCGACTCGAGATGTCCGCGCGTATCCGTGGGATGCATGGTACGGCGCCCGTTTCCGGTCGGCCCCGGGCAACAAGAGGTGCCTCACGAGCGCGGCCGGGCTGCACCAGGCCCGGGAGCAAGGGCTGGGGCGACCCCGTACGATTGGTTCATGAGTCCGCCGGACACCCCCACGGCGCCCGACAGTTCCCGCTACTTGAACCGGGAACTCTCGATGCTGGAGTTCCAGGCCCGAGTGCTCGCGCTGGCCGAGGACCCGTCGCTGCCACTGCTCGAACGGGCGAAGTTCCTCGCGATCTTCAGCGGGAACATCGACGAATTCTTCCAGGTCCGGGTTGCGGGCATCAAAGAGCAGCTCGCGGTGGGCGTCCGCTCGACGTCACCGGACGGTCTCGACCAGGTCGAACAGCTCCGCGCCATCCGGGCGCGCGTCGAGGAGCTTGTCGCCCGCCAGGCAGCCGCGTTCACCAAGGAGATCGCGCCGGCACTGCAGGACGTCGGCGTCGAGTTCACGGCCTGGGACGATCTCGACCCCGACGCCCAGGCCCAGCTCACGCGGGTGTTCGACGACCGGATCTTCCCCGTGCTCACGCCCCTGGCCGTCGACCCGGCGCACCCTTTCCCCTACATCTCCAACCTGTCGCTCAACCTCGCGGTGGTCGTGCGAGATCGTTCCAGCGGCGAAGAGCGGTTCGCGCGGGTGAAGGTTCCGCCGCTGTTGCCCCGCTTCGTCGTGGTGCCCGACAGCGGTCGCTACGTTCCGTTGGAGCAGGTGATCGCGGCGCATCTCGACGCCCTGTTCCCGGGGATGGAGGTACTTGCGCAGTATCCGTTCCGTGTCACGCGCGACGCCGACATCGAGCTCAGCGACGAGTCCGAGGACCTGCTCGCCGCGATGGAGATGTCGCTGCGGCAGCGGACGAAGTTCGGTCTCGCGGTGCGCCTCGAAGTCGACACGCACATCACGCCCGAGGTCCTCGCGTTGTTGTGCCGTGAGCTCGAGCTCGACCCCAACGACGTGTACCAGGTCGATGCACCGCTCGACCTCAGCGGGCTGTGGGATCTCTACGGCCTCCGTCGGCCGGAGCTCAAGTATCCGACGTTCACGCCGCAGAACCCGCCGCCGCTCGCGGGCGGCAAGGAAAGCGACGTGTTCTGGGCGATGCGCAACGGCGACGTGCTGTTGCACCACCCGTACGATTCGTTCGCGAACTCCGTCGAGGCGTTCGTCGAGCAGGCTGCCAGCGACGACTCCGTGCTCGCGATCAAGCAGGCGCTGTACCGCACCGGCGGCGACGAAGCGGGCATCGTTGCGTCGCTCGTCAAGGCGGCCGAGGCCGGCAAGCAGGTCGTCGCCCTCGTCGAGTTGAAAGCACGCTTCGACGAGCAGGCCAACATCGAGCGGGCCCGCATGCTCGAGCAGGCGGGCGCGCACGTGGTCTACGGGTTGGTCGGCCTGAAGACGCACGCCAAGGTGCTGCTCGTGGTCCGTCAAGAGGCCGACGGCATCCGTCGCTACTGCCATTTCGGGACGGGGAACTACAACCCCAAGACCGCGACGACCTACGAAGACCTCGGAGTGCTGTCGAGCGATCCCGACCTCGGCTCCGACCTCTCCGAGCTGTTCAACCACCTCACCGGCTACAGCCGTCCCGGCGAATACCGCCGGCTCCTGGTCGCACCGATGCATCTGCGCGACGACTTGCGCGATCTCATCCGCGGCCAGGCGCACCCCGACGGCGAGATCGTCATGAAGATCAACGCGCTCGTCGACAGCGAGATCATCGACGAGCTCTACGCCGCATCGAACGCGGGCGCGCACGTGCATCTCGTCGTGCGGAGCATCTGCTGTCTCCGCGCGGGCGTTCCCGGCCTGTCCGAGAACATCACTGTCCGCTCGATCGTCGGTCGCTATCTCGAACACTCCCGGATCATCCGATTCGGCAAGGCGAGTGACGAAGAGACGGTGTATGTCATCGGGTCGGCCGACATGATGCCCCGCAACCTCGACCGGCGCGTCGAAGCGATGCTGCGCATCACCGACCCGCGCATGCGCGCCCGGCTCGACGAGATCCTCTCGATCAACTTCGCCGACGACGTGCTCGCCTGGTCGTTGGAAGCCGACGGCACGTGGCACAAGGCCGAACCCGTCGCCGACATCGAGTCGCAGGTGCGGTTCCAGGAGTTGGCCGTGGCGCGCTCCAAAGTCCGCGCTGCCGAAGCCTGACACATGGGCGGTCGAGAGATCTCCGTCGCCCACGTCGTGCGGCGCGCGTTCCGGCAGTCGTACGAGCGTCTGACCGCTCACGAAGCCGAGCTCCGGATCGGTGACGATCCGGAATCGGTCCACCAGGCGCGCGTTGCCACGCGTCGTCTCCGCTCGGACCTTCGCACGTTCCAGCCGTTCCTCGACGAGCTGTGGAGCGCCGACCTCGGGGCCGAGCTGAGGTGGCTCGGCTCGGAACTCGGTGCCGTGCGCGACATCGAAGTGCAGCGCGACCGTTTACGCGACCACGCCGCGACCCTTCCGGCGCCGGAAGCGGATGCTGCGCGACGCGTGGTGCGTCGCCTCGACGCCGACCGCGAGGCCGCGCGGTTCGACCTCCTCGCCATGCTCGCCCAGGAGCGATACGGCTACGTGCGCGACAAGCTCGCCGCGGCGGCGTTGGCTCCGGCGTTCAACGACGCGGCGTGCGACGTAGCCTCGGTCGCGCTCGTGCCCGTCGTGCGCGGGCGTTGGAAGCGAGTGCGCCGCGCCGTCGAGCAACTGGGTGACACTCCTTCCGACGACGCTCTCCACCGGGTAAGGGTGCGCGCCAAGCAGTGCCGGTACGCGGCCGAGGCCTGCGAACCCGCCTTCCGGAAGCCGGCCCGGCGCCTCGCGCGTGCGATGGCGCAGCTGCAGAACGGGCTGGGTGAGCACCAAGATGCGACCGTCGCGATCGATTGGCTGACGAAGACCGCACACGAGTGTTCGCCGGCCGAGGCGTTCGCCATCGGCATGCTGGCGCAGGTGGAGCGAGAGGCTGCGGCCGCCGCCCGCGCCGCGTTCCCCGGCATCTGGCGGCGCGTCGACGACACGCGCGTGCACGGCTGGTTGTGAGCGCCTCCCGCCGCACGGTGCACGCGGCCGGCGGCGTCGTAACCCGAAATTCATCTGACGGCGGCCGCGAGTTCCTCGTGGTGCACCGGCCCCGTTACGACGACTGGAGCTTGCCGAAAGGCAAGCTCGAGCCGGGCGAGTCGGTCGAGGACGCCGCCCGTCGCGAGGTACTGGAAGAGACGGGTATGCGGGTACAACTGGGGGACGCGCTGCCGACCACGGAGTACGTCGATCGGCACGGCCGACCCAAGGTCGTGCATTACTGGCGTATGACAACAATTGGGCACGCGCCCTGGCAGCCGAACGACGAGGTCGATGA
Source organism: Actinomycetota bacterium (assembly GCA_030839105.1). Lineage (GTDB taxonomy): Bacteria > Actinomycetota > Acidimicrobiia > IMCC26256 > PALSA-610 > PALSA-610. The sequence goes on along the minus strand of JAUZEI010000127.1, from coordinate 6 downwards.
GGTGCG
>JAUZEI010000120.1 GCA_030839105.1 Actinomycetota bacterium | reverse complement strand
GCCCGGGCCGACCAGATCCGCACGGATCTGGTCGCAGTGGCATCCGGCGGCACGCACCCGGCGAACGTTGCCCAGATCCTGCACCTGCAACGTCTCATCGCCGACATCGAGGCCCAACTGCGCAGCTGACGGATCCGGGACGCGACAATGGGCGGGTGAACGACCTCGCATCCCTCGACGACCTCCTCGCGCTCGTGGCGCGAGGTGCCGGGGTGCACGACGAACCCGAGATCGACGGCCTGTTCCACGCGTTGCAGTGCGCGGCGAACCTCTCGGCCTCGCATCCGGGCGATCCCGATCTGATCGTCGCGGGCCTGATGCACGACGTCGCCGACATCGCGTTTCCCGACGACCACGGTGATCACGCGGCGCGGGGCGCGGCGTTGATCGAGCCGCTCCTCGGGGCGCGCGTCGCCCGGCTCGTCGGCGCGCACGTCGTGGCCAAGCGTTATCTCGTCGCGACGGACCCCGCGTATCGGGCGCGGTTGAGCCCGCGCAGCATCGAGACACTGCAACTACAAGGCGACGCGCTCGACCCTTCCGAGATCGCCGCGCTCGCTTCTGACCCCGATCTGGAAGCGATCCTCGCGCTGCGCCGGGCCGACGAAGCCGCCAAGGATCCCGCGGCCCGGCCGCCTGCGCTCGACGCGTGGCGTCCGCTGCTCGAACAGGTCGCGCGGTGACGACGGAGGGCTTCGACGTCGTCGTCGTCGGGGGTGGTCACAACGGCCTCGTCGCGGCCGGGCTGTTGGCGCGGCGCGGGGCGCGGGTCACGGTGCTGGAACGGCGCCCGCAGGTCGGGGGCGCGGCGACAACCGAGCAACCGTGGGGCCCCGACTTCAACGTCACCGCGCTCTCGTACGTCGTCAGCCTCATGCCGCCGACAATCGTGCAGGAGCTCGAGCTCGCGAAGCACGGCTACAAGGTGTATCCGCAGAACGGCTACTTCGCCCCCCACCGCGACGGTCGCGCGCTCCAGCTCCCGGACGACGATCCCAAGCGCCGGCGCGAGCAGATCGCGCGGTTCTCGAAAGCCGACGCCGACGCGTTCGACCGCTGGGACTCATGGCTCGGGAGTCTGGCCGACGTCCTCGGACCACTGCTGACGACGATCCCACCGCGCGTCGGCTCGCGCCGCCCCGGCGACCTCGTCGATCAGGCGCAACTCGCGTGGAAGCTCCGCAGACTCGGCGTCGACGGAACGGCCGACGTGACGCGTCTGTTCACCATGAGCATCGCCGACCTCCTCGACGAGTACTTCAGCTCTCCGCAGATGCTCGGCGTGCTCGCCGTCAGCGGCGTGATCGGGACATGGGCGGGTCCGCGTTCGGCCGGGACCGCCTACGTCATGGCGCACCACAAGATCGGCGACGTCGGCGAAGGGCAGCTCGGGTCGTGGGGCTTCCCCGAAGGCGGCATGGGCGCGGTGAGCCGTGCGCTGCGCGACGCGGCGGTCGCCAACGGCGCGCAGGTGCGGACCGGCGCCCCAGTCGCACGCATCGACGTGCACAACGGGCGGATCCGGGGCGTGACGCTCGAGTCGGGTGAGGAGCTACGCGCCGACGTCGTCGTGGCGGCGACCCATCCGAAGATCACCTTCCTGCAACACATCGACCCGGCCCAACTGCCGACCGACTTCGTCGACCGCATCGAGAACTGGCGGTCACGCAGCGGCACGGTGAAAGTGAATGTCGCGGTCGACCGGCTCCCGGAGTTCACGGCAAAGCCCGGTTTCGATCCCGAGGTGCACGGTGGGACGATCGTGCTCGCGGAATCGCTCGACGACATCGAGGGCGCGTTCCAGGACGCGGTCGCCGGCCGCGCGGCCACACTTCCGTTCGCCGACATCTGCATTCCGAGCGTCTTCGACCCGACGCTCGCACCTGAGGGCAAGCACGTCGTGTCGATGTTCACGCAGTGGGTGCCGCACACGTTCGCGTCCGAACCGGACCAGGCGGCGCTCGATGCCTACGCGGACCGCGTGATCGCCCGCGTCGACGCGGTCGCGCCGGGATTCACCGATTCCGTCCTGCACCGGCAGGTGATCGGCCCCTACGAGATGGAGCACGAATACGGGCTCATCGGCGGGAACATCTTCCACGGCGAGCTGTCGCCCGACCAGATGTTCCACATGCGCCCCGTGCCGGGCTACGCCGACTTCCGCACACCGATCGCGGGTTTGTACCAGGCGAGCAGCGCGACCCACGGAGGAGGTGGCGTCACCGGCATCCCGGGCCTGCACGCGACCCGCCAGATCATGCGCGATAGACGGAAACGTGGAAGGCGCTCGCGGCGCTGAACGGCTGCTTGTCGAACGTCGCCCACCGGTGTTCGAGCGTGAGACCGGCGAGGGTCGCCATCAGATCGAGCTCGGGCGGCCAGGCAAACCGCATCTTGGCGTGCACGAGGCGGATCCCGTTCTCGGTGATGCGTACCTGGGTGGTGTCGAGGCGCTGGTCGAGCGCGGAGAACACCGTGGCGTCGAGGCGCACGCGATCGAGCGATGCTTCCCGGACCGACACGTGCTCACCCGACTCGACACGCGTCGTGTCGGGCACGAAGACATGCAGCAGGAACCGGCCGCCGGGTTCGAGGTGGCGCGCGACGTTGGCGAAGCAGCGCAGCTGCGACTCCTGCGAGTAGAGCTGGAAGAACGTGTTGAAAACGACGAACACCAACGCGAACCGGCCCTCGACGGGAACATCCGCCATGTCGCCGATCGTGACGCGGATCGCGTCGCCACCCGGCTTGGCGCGCATCTGCTCGACCATCGCCGGTGACGCGTCGATACCGTGCACCTCGACACCGCGCGCCGCGAGCGGCACCGCGATCCGTCCGGTCCCGATGCCGAGCTCCAGCGCCCGGCCGCCGGCCGCGAGCTCCGTCAGCAGTGCGACCTCGGCGGCGATGTCGACCGGCTTGTACCACTCGTCGTAGACGTCGGCGACCCGCTCGCCGTAGGTTTCGGGCCCGAACTGCTCCATCGCCCAATCGTAGGGATTGACCATGCGTGTCGACGCCGCTTTGACGACCACCGACCTGCACAAGGTGCCGGACGCGGCGCGTTCCATCGAAGCCGCCGGGTACGACGGCATCTACACCTTCGAGGGACAGCACGACGCGATGTTCCCCTTGTTACTCGCGGCCGAGCACACCGAGCGTGTGGAGCTCACGACCGCGGTGGTGATTGCGTTCGCGCGCAACCCGATGACGCTCGCGCAGTCGGCGTACGACCTGCAGCTTGCGTCGCGCGGGCGGTTCAACCTCGGCCTCGGCACCCAGATCAAACCGCACATCGAGAAGCGATTCTCCATGGAGTGGTCGAAGCCCGCGGCGCGCATGCGCGAGATGGTGCTGGCCATTCGCGCGATCTGGGCGCGCTGGCACGAAGGCACCAAGCTCGACTTCCAGGGCGAGTTCTACACGCACACGCTGATGACGCCGTTCTTCGATCCCGGCCCGAGCCCGTTCGGCGTGCCGCGCGTCTTCCTGGGGGGCGTCGGGCCGCGCATGACCGAGGTCGCGGGCGAGGTGGCAGACGGTTTCATGATCCATCCGTTCTCGACGGAGAAGTTCATGCGCGAGACGACGATGCCCGCGCTGCAGCGCGGCCTCGACGCGAGTGGCGGCGATCGTTCACAGCTCGAGATCGCGTTCCCGGCGATGGTCATCATCGCGGAGTCCGACGAGGAGCTGGCGAAGGGCCGCGATGCGATGCGGCCGCGACTCGCGTTCTACGGCTCGACGCCGGCGTACAAGCTCGTGCTCGACACGCACGGGTGGGGTGAGCTGCAGCCCGAGCTGAATCGGCTGTCCAAGACGGGCGATTGGGCGACGATGGCTTCGATGATCACCGACGAGATGGTCGACACGTTCGTCGTGTCGGGAACGCCGGAGCACATCGCGCCGCGCTTGCACGAGCGCTACGGCGACCTCGTGCAGCGCGTCTCCTTCGACACACCCGACAAACTCGGTCACGAACGCGTCGAGCGCGTGCTCGCGGGCTTCCGCGGCATGTGATTTCCGGTAGTACCGTTCCGCCATGATTCTGATCTGGGGTTTCCGGGCTCGCGCCAAGGCGGTCTCGATGGGCGAGTTCTTCTGCACGCGCTGCGGCGTCGACCGTTCGTACGTGCTGCAACAGATACGCCGGTGGTTCACGTTCTTCTTCATCCCGCTCTTCCCGGTCGGCAAGCCGCTCGGCGAGCAGGTCAAGTGCTCCACCTGCGGCACGTCCTTCGCGCGCGAGGTCCTGAGTACTCCAACATCCGCGACGTTCAGCGAGAACCTCCGCGGTGCAGTGCGGTTCGCCGCGGTGTCGATGCTCGACGCGGGCGACCGCTCCAACGAAGCGGCGCGCTCGGCAGCCATCGACGCCGCCCGCGGGGCCGGAGCCGAGTCCTACGACGACACGTGGCTGACCAACGACCTCGGCGCGCTCGACTTCTCGCAGCTCGGCGAGTACGTCACGCCGCTGGCCCAGGGCCTCAACCTGCAGGGCAAGGAGACGTTCATCGAGCAGGTCGCACGCATCGGCCTGGCGGATGGTCCCTTGAGCCCCTCCGAGACGCTTGTGCTCGAATCGCTGAGCGCAACCCTCGGTCTAAGCGCCGCCCACCTCCGCGGCATCGTGAACTCCACGACCACACCGCAACTGCCGTCCGCCGGCGACGGCCCGCCCGACGAGCACCGCCAGAACTGAACACTGTCGTTTCTCGTCGTTCACGACC